>DATASG010000132.1:0-7537 GCA_036269295.1 Vicinamibacterales bacterium
CCGGTGATCGCCGAGATCGAGCTCGCGTCGCGCTGGCTGCAGGGGCGCGTCATCGCCATTACCGGCACCAAGGGCAAGTCGACTACGACCGCCTTGACCGGCCGGATGCTCGAGGCGGCCGGATTCAAGGTCACCGTCGGCGGCAACATCGGCTCGCCCCTGAGCGCGCAGGTGTCCGACTCGACCCCCGACACCTTTCATGTGGTCGAGACGAGCAGCTTTCAGTTGCAGCAGATCGATACCTTTCATCCGTGGATCGCGGTGATGCTGAATCTGTCGCCCGACCATCTGGATCGGCATCCTGACCTCGCCGCCTACGGCGCCGCCAAGGCGCGGATCTTCGAGAACCAGCACGCCGGCGACTTTGCCGTGATCAACGCCGACGATCCGGCGGTGCTCGAATTGGCGCGGCGCGGTCGAGCGACCGCGCGTCAGTTTTCGCTCGCCGGCGCGATCAGCCGCGGCACCGTGGTCGAGGACGGCTGGATCGTCGACCGCCAGCGCGACCGCGCCGAGCGGCTGGTGCCGCTCGACGCGATCCATCTGCTCGGACCGCACCTGGTCCACGACGTCATGGCGGCGGCGACGGTCGGCACCATCGCCGGCGCCGCGCCCGCGGCGATGACCGCAGCGGTGGACGCGTTTCACGGCCTCGAGCACGCGATGGAGCTGGTCGCCGATATCGGCGGCGTGCGCTTCGTCAACGACTCGAAGGCGACCAACGTCGAGTCGGCGCTGCGTTCGATCGAAAGCTTCGATCGCAACGTCGTGCCGATCATGGGCGGCCGCTTCAAGGGCGGTGACCTCCGGCTGCTGCGCGCGCCGCTGCGCGTGCGCGCCAGGGCCGTCGTCACCATCGGCGAGGCGAGGCCGCTGTTCCGAGAAGCCCTCGCGGACGTCGTGCGGGTGGAAGAGGCCGACACCCTCGCGCAGGCGATCGCTCGCGCCCACGATCTGGCGAAGCCGTCGGGAGTAGTGCTGCTCGCGCCGGCGTGCTCGAGCTTCGACATGTTCCGCGATTACGCGGAACGGGGACGGCGCTTCAAAGAGGAGGTGGCAAGACTGAAAGCTGAGCGTTGAGCGTTGAGAGTGGAGCGTTGACCGCCGTCACCGATCGCTCTCGGCCGTGAGCTGTGAACAGTCGTCAGTCGGTTCTCGCGGTGGAGGACTGACTGCTGGGAACCCAGGCTGCCCCGGTCTGGGAAGTTGGTGCCTCGGCCCGAGGCCGACTGATGACTGTTGACCGCTCACGGCGATCGTAATGCTGACCCGGGGAGTGTTTCGGGCGAAGTGTGCTGGAGCTTTAGCGGGGGCCTGAAGGCCCGCGCCACGACAACAACAGGCCCTGCGAGAAGAAGCTGGATGGCGAGAAAACTGAAGTCGGACCGAGTGCTGTTCATCGCGACCCTGCTGCTGGTCGCCTTGAGCGTCGTCATGGTCTACAGCGCCTCGGCGCCGATGGCGCTCGACCGCTATGGCCGGGCGACCCGGTTCCTCACGACGCAGGTGATGTGGTCGGTGCTCGGGATTGCCATGCTCACCGTGGTGATGCGGATCGACTACCGCTACTACCGGCAGCCGAAATTCATCTGGACCGGGCTGGCGCTGGTCGCCTTCGCGCTCGTCTCCGTCTACTTCCGCGCCCCGGTCAACGGCGCGCGCCGCTGGTTCGGCGTCGGCGGCATCGGCGTCCAGCCGTCGGAGCTGGCGAAGCTGGTCGCGATCTTCTTCATCGCCGCGCTGCTCGAGCGCCGGATGCACCGCATCGACGAGGTCGCCTACGCGCTGCTGCCCATTGGGATCGTCGTGCTCGGGATGGTGGCGCTGATCCTGCCCGAGCCCGACTTCGGCACCTCGATGGCAATTCTGATCATCACCGCGGTGATGATCTTCGCCGCCGGCCTGAACTGGCGCTACCTCGCCGGCCTGGCCCTGGTCGGGCTTCCCGCGATCTACATCGTGGTCATGGGGTCGGCCTACCGGCGCCGCCGCACGCTGGCCTTCCTCCACCCGTGGGACGACCCGCTCGGCGACGGCTTCCAGATCATCCAGTCGCTGATCGCGATCGGCACCGGCGGCGTCTGGGGCAAGGGTCTGATGAACGGGGTGCAGAAGCTGTTCTATCTCCCGGAGCCGCACACCGACTTCATCTACTCGGTCATCTCCGAGGAGCTCGGCCTGGTCGGCGCCACCGCGGTGCTGATCTGTTTCTGCGTCGTCACCTGGCGCGGTATGCGCGTCTCGCTGCGCGCGCCCGACACGTTTGGAGCGTTTCTGGCGCTGGGGCTGACCACGATGGTGGCGGTGCAGGCGTTCGTGAACATCAGCGTCGTGCTCGGGTTGCTGCCGACGAAAGGCATTCCGCTGCCGTTCGTCAGCGCCGGAGGATCGTCGCTGCTGATCAATCTCGTCGGAATGGGCATCCTGCTCAACGTCTCGCAGCACGCGTCGCCGGAAGCATGAAAGGGGTCGGGAGTCGTTTTCGAGATGAGTGCTTCCAGCGTCCCCGGCGGGACGAAAACGACTCCTGGCCCCCTGCGGGTCGTGATCGCCGGTGGCGGCACCGGCGGCCACCTCTATCCGGGAATCGCGGTCGCGCGCGAGCTGCTGGCGCGGCGCCCGGACGCCGAGGTCTCGTTCGCGGGGACGGCCCAGGGCATCGAAGCGCGCGTCGTGCCGCGCGAGGGGTTTGCGTTGGACCTGATTCGCAGCAGTGGTGTGAAGGGCAAGTCGCTGGTCGATCGCGCGCGCGGCGCGGCGCTGGTTCCGCTCGGCCTGGCCGACGGCTGGCGGATTGTCTCGGCGCGGCGTCCCTCGCTCGTGATCGGCGTCGGCGGCTACAGCTCGGGACCGGTGGTCGTCGTCGCCGCCATGCGCGGCGTGCCGACCATGCTGCTCGAGCAGAACGCCGTGCCGGGTTTGACCAATCGTGTGCTCTCGCGATTCGTGCAGGCGGCGGCGGTGACGTTCGACTCGACCCAGACGTTTTTCGGCGCCAAGGCGTTCGTCAGCGGTAACCCGGTCCGGCCGGAGTTCTTCGCGGCGTCCGGACCTCATCAGGAGTCGGCGCGTGATGACCAGACTTCCGTTACGCGGGTTTTAGTTTTTGGCGGCTCTCAGGGCGCGCACGCGATCAACGTGGCCATGGTGGAGGCAGCATCGCAGCTGGCGGCCGGCGGTTCGACTCTTCGTCTCGTCCACCAGACGGGGGAACGAGATCTGGAGATGGTCCGCACCGCCTACCGGCAGGCGGGGCTTCAGGCCGACGTCGAGCCGTTCCTGTTCGACATGGGACGGCAACTCGGAGAAGCGGACGTAGTCGTCTGCCGCGGCGGCATGACCACGTTGGCCGAGATCATGGCCGCGGGGAAGGCCGCCGTGGTGATTCCGCTGCCGACGGCGACCGACGATCACCAGCGCAAGAACGCCGAGGCGCTGGCGGTGGCAGGGGCGGCGGATCTGCTGCTGCAGCGTGACCTGACCGGTCCGGTGCTGGCGGCACGAGTGATGGCGCTGGCCACCGACCGCGGCCGGCGGGATCGGATGGCCGCGGCGGCGCGAACGCTGGCGCGGCCCGACGCGGCGCGGGTCATCGTCGATCGCGCGCTGGAGCTGGCAGGGGCACGACCGTGACGGGCTCGGGGTTCGGGGTTCAGGGTTCAGGGTTCGTTCAGGGTTCTGGGTTCGCGGGGGTTCTGAGTTCGCAAGCACGCTGCACCCTGAACCGTGAACGCCGAACCCGACGCGCCATGGCCAGGGTGCGGCAGTGTTAGGCAAGACCAGGCATGTCCATTTCGTGGGCATCGGCGGCATCGGGATGAGCGGCATCGCCGAGCTGCTGGCGAACCTCGGGTTCGAGGTCAGCGGATCCGATGCGAGGCGATCCGCGGTCACCGAGCGGCTGACGACGCTCGGCATCCGCGTCGATCTCGGGCACGACGCGGCGCAGATCGGCGATGCCGACGTCGTCGTGATCTCGTCGGCGGTGCGGCCGGCCAACCCCGAGGTGGTCGAGGCCGCGCGACGGCTGGTGCCGGTGATCCCGCGAGCCGAGATGCTCGCGGAGCTGATGCGCCTCCGTTTCTCGATCGCGGTGGCGGGCGCGCACGGCAAGACGACGACGACGTCGATGATTGCGCTGGTACTGGAGCGGGCGGGGTTGGACCCGACGGCGGTGATCGGCGGCCGGCTGAGCGCCTTCGGCAGCAACGCCCGGCTCGGGCAGGGTGAGTTCATGGTCGCCGAGGCCGACGAGAGCGACCGATCGTTTCTGAAACTGTTTCCGACGATTGCGGTGATTACCAACATCGACCACGAGCATCTCGAGAACTACGGCGGCTTCGAAGATCTGCAGCAGGCCTTCGTCGACTTCGCCAACAAAACGCCGTTCTACGGCGGCGTGGTCGCCTGCCTGGACGACGCCAATCTGGCCTCGGTGCTGCCGCGCATGACGCGGCGGCTGACCACCTACGGTCTCGACTCGGACGCCGACGTCATCGCCACCGAGGTGGTGACGGCGTCGATGAGCGTGACCGCGATGGTCAAGCGCCGGGCGCGCGGTTCGACCAGCTCGGCACCAGGGGGGCCCATGACGCCGTCCGGCGGAGATCGCCGGCCCGCGCTGACGACGCTCGGGACCTTGGCGCTTGCCGTGCCCGGACGCCACAACCTGCTGAATGCACTGGCGGCGGTGGCCGTCGGCATGGAGCTGGGCCTGTCGTTCGACCGCGTCGCCTCTGGCCTGAAGGATTTCCGCGGCGCGGAGCGGCGCTTCGATGTCCGCGGCGAGCCCAACGGCATCCTGGTAGTCGACGACTACGGCCACCATCCGACCGAGATCGCCGCGGTCCTGGCGGCGGCGCGAACGCTCGGCCGGCGCATCGTGGTTGCCTTTCAGCCCCATCGCTACTCGCGTACCGCGGCGCTGATGGACGCGTTCGGACCGGCGCTGGCCGGCGCCGATCACATCGTCCTGACCGACATCTACGCCGCCGGCGAGGATCCGATCGCCGGGGTGACGCTCGACACGCTCGGCGCCGCCATCGGACGCCGCCTCACCGTGCCGGTCGATCTGGTTCCCCAGCTCGACGATCTCCTGCCGGCGATCGTCCGGGTTGCCAGGCCGGGAGATGTGGTGATCACCCTCGGCGCCGGATCGATTGGCAGCGTCGCCGATCGCCTGGTCGCCGAGCTCGGAGGCGCCCGATGAGCGTCACCGCACAGACGGATCGGCGTTTTCGCCGCGCCCACGTCAAGCCCTCGCGCCGCAAGCGCACTTGGCGCGCGCTGGTGATGCCGGCGCTGATCTGGAGCGGCTGCGCCGCCGCCGCCGGGTGCGGCGTCCTTCGCCTGTCCGCCAGCGCCGCGCACGCGCAGGTGTTGCAGATCGAGACCATCACCGTCCACGGCAACGAGCGCATGTCGAAGGGCGAGGTGCTCGCGGTGCTGACCGGCCTGCGCGGTGAAAGCCTGCTGTGGACCGACCTCGATGCCTGGCGCCGGCGGCTGATGGCGTCGCCGTGGGTCCGCGACGCCGCGCTGCGGCGCTTGCTGCCGTCGACGGTCGACGTCGTCGTGTCCGAGCGCCAGCCAATCGGGATCGGGCGCATCAACGCCGACCTCTACCTGGTCGACGAGCGGGGCGTGATTATCGATCAGTACGGGCCGCAGTACGCGGATCTGGACCTGCCGATCATCGACGGCCTGTCCGCGGCGCCGGGCGGCGCCGGCTCGCTGGCCGACGAAGGACGCGCCGACCTCGCGGCACGGGTGATCGCGGCGCTGAAGTCGAAGCCGAGCGTGTCGCGGCAGCTGTCGCAGGTGGACGTCACCGATCTGCACAACGCCGCCGTCATCCTCAACGGCGACCCGGCGATGATTCAGCTCGGCGAGGACCAGTTTCTGGCGCGGCTGCAGTCGTATCTCGATCTCGCGCCGACGCTTCGTCAGCGCGTCGCCGACATCGACTACGTCGACCTGCGCTTCGACGACCGGATTTACGTGAGACCGAGCAAAACCGGGAAGAAGAAGTAGTTCGGACGGAGGAAGAGTGGCGCGAAAAGAACGGTACCTGGTCGGGCTGGACGTCGGCACCTCGAAGGTGACGGCGATCGTCGGCGAGATGCTGGGCGGCGAGGCGCTCGACATCGTCGGACTCGGCGTCGCCGAGTCGCGCGGCATCAAACGCGGCGTGGTGGTGAACCTGGAAGCGGCGGTGGACTCGATCAAGAAGGCGATCGAAGAAGCCGAGCTGATGGCGGGCGTCGAGATCGACTCGGTGCACCTGGCGCTGTCCGGGCCGCACATCAAGGGGTTCAACAGCCGCGGCGTCATCGCCGTGGCGGGCAAGAACCGCGAGATCACGCGCGAGGACGTGCGCCGCGCCATCGACGCCGCCAAGGCGGTGTCGCTTCCCACCGGCCGGGAGATCCTCCACGTGCTGCCCCAGGACTTCGTGGTCGACGAACAGGATGGCATCGGCGCGCCCGTCGGCATGACCGGCGCGCGGCTCGAGGTGAACGTGCACATCGTCACCGGCAGCCAGAGCTCGACGCAGAACATCGTCGCGTGCGTGAACCGCGCGGGCGTGGAGGTCGCCGAGACCGTCGTCGAGCAGCTCGCCGCCAGCGAGTCGGTGCTGACCGAGGACGAGAAGGAGCTCGGCGTCGCGCTGGTGGACATCGGCGGTGGAACGACCGACATCGCGATCTACGAGCGCGGCAGCCTCTGGCACACCGCGGTGATCGGCGTCGGCGGCGATCACTTCACGAACGACATCGCGGTCGGCCTGCGGACGCCGGTGCCGGATGCGGAAAAGATCAAGCGCAAGTGCGGCTGCGCCCTCTCGGGCATGGTGGACGAAGACGAGACGATGGAGGTGGCGAGTGTCGGCGGGCGGAAGCCGCGCGTGATGGCGCGGCGCATCCTGTCGGAGATTCTCCAGCCCCGCGCGGAAGAGATTTTCCACCTGGTGTGGGACGAGATTCGGCGCGCCGGATACGAGAAGAGCCTGAACTCCGGCATCGTCCTGACCGGCGGCGGCGCGATTCTCGACGGCATGCCGGAGATCGCCGAGCAGATTTTCGACCTGCCGATCCGCCGGGGATGTCCGACGAGCGTCGGCGGCCTGGCGGATCACGTCAACAGCCCGACGTTCGCGACCGGCGTCGGCCTCGTGCTGTACGGCTACCGGCATTCGCTGGGTGAGTTGGCGCACGCGCCTGTCGGCGCGGGCGCGTTCGTGCGCGTCGCCGGGCGGCTGCGCGGGCTATTCAAAGAATTCTTCTAAAGGAGCGACGAGGACATGGCTCAATATCTCACGCCCGATTCCGACGACAACCGCGAATCGCGGCGCCTCCGGCTGCGGCTGGAAGAAGAGGGCAGCGCCGGCGCCCGGATCAAGGTGATCGGCGTCGGCGGCGGCTGCGGCAACGCCGTGAACCGGATGGCGCAGGTGGGCCTCGACGGCGTCGAGTTCATCGTGGCCAACACCGACCTGCAGGCGCTGCGCTTCAACGCCGCGCCGGTGAAGATCCAG
>DATASG010000133.1:0-49225 GCA_036269295.1 Vicinamibacterales bacterium
GGCGGCGGCGGCGCGGACACCGCGGCGGCGGTCACGCGCACTGACGCGGCGCTCAACGCTGACCACTGTGCGCGGATCTACGCACTGGCACTTCGCCGCCTGAAGCGCGGACCGGCGTTTTTCACGAGCAGCGACAAAGGCTCGAGCTTCGGCAGCTACAACCTCGGCGGCGCGCTCACCTACCACGTGAACCGCTTCGTCGGCATCGAAGGCGAAGTCGGAGGCACGCTCGGCACTGCTCAGAACCTCCCGTTTGGTTCCCTCCAGCAAGACGAAGACGGGGCTGCGCGACGACTACCGCTTCGTTTCGGTTCGCGCTGATCAGAGGGCTCCGGCATTCCTCGGCCAGGAGACGCGGTACGGCCATCGCGTCTACGGCGGAGTGATCATCACCGCGATCCAGTAACCGTCTCAATCGCCGGTCGTCCGCGGACGATTCTCCAAAAGATTGTTGTGAAACAGTCACGCGCCCGACGTCATGCGGTCCGCCGAGGCTCATCAGGGCGAGGCTCGGACCCATTGCTCGCGCAATGCCGTCTAAGCGGAAAGAGCAACGCATGACCCAGACTGCTGAGTTCGCGACCGGTAACTTCGATCAGATCGACGCGTTCCACGCGCTCCTGCCGGCGCTGGCGCAGGCCCTCGATGTGCGCGACGTGTTTCAACAGCTGAGCGCGGTCGCTTCCCGGATCGTCCCGCACGACGAAGCCAACCTCGCCATCACTACCGAGGACGAATCACAGTACCGCCTGTACGCGAGCACCGCCAAAGGCGCTCCCGAGCTGATGTGCCGCGCGGCTCATGATGTGCTGCAGGATCCCGTGATGCCGCGGCTGCTGGACAGCGTGCCTTGGCCCGAGCGAGGCTTGCGGTCGGGCGTCTGCGTGCCGGTGTTGGTCGACGGCAAGATTGTCGGCGTCTTCGCGCTCTTCTCGCGGCGTCCGCAGGCCTACTCGCCGCGGGACCTGGCGCTGGTGCAGCAGCTGGCGGGCTACGTCGCCGTCGGGCTGGCGCACCAGCGGCTCGCCGACACCGCGCGCCGTGCCGCGGTCGAGCGCGAGCGCACCGCGAGCATCGAGAGCTCGGTGGAGCTGCTGCGGATGATCTCGGGAGTGCTCGACATCCGCACCGTCTTCCCCCAGGTCTCGGAGATCGCCAACAAAGTACTGCCGCACGATCTCCTGACCATGATGTTCGAGAACCGCGGACAGATCCTGATCGAAGTGACATCGTCTGATCAGTTCCCCGGCCTGACGCGGCTGATCAAGGCCGACGATTCCAGGCCGAAGGACGACTTCATCATCATCGACGACTTCACGACCGCCGCGCTGGCGATCGTCGAGCCCGCCGACCTGCGGGAGCGGATCGTCGGCGCCGGCTACCGTTCGTTGCTCACCGTCCTGACCCGCGCCGGTGACCAGGAGATGGGCCTCGGGTTCTGGTCGAAGCGCGCGAATGCCTTCGGCCCGGCGGACGTGCCGGTCGCGAGGCGAATCGCCGATCACGTGGCGCTGGCGGTGTCACACGAGCAGCTCGCCGAGGCGGCGCGTCAGGTCGCCGAGGCGCACAGCCGCGCCGAGCAGCTCGAATCGCGGGTGCAGTCGCTGGTCGACGAGCTCGCGTCGAAGAGCGGTCACCTCCAGGTCGTCGGCCAGTCTCCGGAGTGGATAGACTCGCTGAAGAAGGCCACCCAGGTGGCGGAGACCGAGACCACGGTGCTGCTGACCGGTGAGTCGGGCACCGGCAAGGAAGTCGTGGCGCGCTTCATTCATCGCGCTTCGGCGCGCAAGGGTGGGCCGTTCGTGGCGCTGAACTGCGCGGCGCTGCCGGAACAGCTGCTGGAGTCGGAGTTGTTCGGCTACGAACGCGGCGCGTTCACCGGAGCGCAGCAGTCCAAGCCGGGGCAGATCGAGCTCGCCGCCGGCGGGGTGCTGTTTCTCGACGAGGTCAGCGAAATGAGCCCGACGGCTCAGGCGAAGTTCCTGCGCGTCCTCCAGGAGCGGGAGTTTCAACGGCTCGGCGGGACCCGGCTGCTGAAGGCCAACGTGCGGATCATTGCGGCGACGAACCGCGATCTGCGGAAGGCCGTCGAGCGCGGTGATTTTCGAGAGGACCTGTTCTACCGGCTGCAGGTCTTCGACATCCGCCTGGCCCCGCTTCGCGAGCGCAAGACCGACGTGGTGTTGCTCAGTGACGTGTTCCTCCAGGAGATCGCGAAGTCGTTCGGCCGCCCGCCCGCGGGGTTGACCCGTGACGCGAGGGAGGCGCTGCTGCAGCACGACTGGCCGGGGAACGTGCGCGAGCTGCGGAATGCGCTGGAGCGCGCCGCGATACTCTGCGAGGGAGGTCTCATCAACGCCCAACACCTGTCGTTGCACGTGCGGCGCGCGGCGCCTGCAGCGAGCACCGATCTGAACGCCGTCGAGCGCGACACGATTGATCAGGTGATGCGCGAGTGCCGCGGCAACAAGTCGAAAGCCGCCAAACGCCTCGGCTTGTCGCGCACGCAACTGTACGTTCGCCTGCGGAAGTACCGCCTGGACCAACCGGCGGCGTAGCGCGGCGTTGCCGATCGCTATGCGGCGGCGACTTCGGCGATGGTCTTGTAGGGCTTCGCCAGCTTCAACGCGATCAGCAGCCTGATCAGCGGCCAGGCGGGATCGATCTCGCTGGCACGGAAGCTGAATTTCGGGCTCCGCGGGTAACCGTGATGGTTGTTGTGGAGTCCCTCGCCACCAGTGATCAGCGCCAGGGTGCGGATATTGGTCGCGGTGTTGTCGAAATTCTTGTAGCCGGCGTGATGGCACAAGCCGTTGATCGAGGACGAGAGCACGAACACGTAGGTCACCGCGTGCACGCCGGCGGCGAGGAGTGCCCAGCCGACGCCGATCACCGGACCGAGAATGAGGCACAGCAACGCGGTGCCGATGCCGAGGCCGAGGAGGCCGTGGTTGAACAGGTAGGTGTCCCACCAGCCATCCTTGATATCGCGCGCGTAGCGCTGGACGACATCGGTCTTTTTGATCTCGCGGACGTAGTAGTACACGTTCCCGAGCTGGACGTTCCAGAAGCCCTCGATCTTCGGGCTGTGCGGATCGCCCTCCTCGTCAGTGAAGGCATGATGCTTGCGGTGCACCGCCACCCACTCCTTGGTGCACTGCCCCGTCGTCAGCCACAGCGCCATCTTGAACGTCCACTCCACGGCCGGGTGGACGATCAGCGCCTTGTGGGTGGCGCAGCGGTGCAGGTAGATGGTGGTGCTGAAGACCGCCACCTGGATGAGGATGGCGGAAACAGCCAGGGCGAGGAGAAGATGCACGATCAAGCAGGATCCTCCTGAAACGAGGTCATCCTAGCAGCCGGGCCCGGGCCGCGGCTGTAAGAGTTCTGTACTATCCGCGTTTCGCTTCGAACTCCCGCATGAAGGCGACCAGTTGGTCGATCCCGTGCTCGGGAAACGCGTTGTAGATCGAGGCGCGCATCCCGCCAACTGAACGGTGGCCCTTGAGGCCGTCGAGACCGGCGGCGGTCGACTCCTTGACGAAGGCCTTCTCCAGATCTTCGGTGGCAAGCCGGAAGGTGACGTTCATGAGCGAGCGGGAGTCCCGGTGCGCGGTACCGCGATAGAAGCCGGTGCGATCGATCTCCGCGTACAGCTTCGCCGCCTTGCGCTCGTTGACCTTCGCGATTGCGTCCAGCCCGCCCTGCGCGATCAGCCACTTCATGACCAGGCCGAGCGTATAGACCGCGAAGGTCGGCGGCGTGTTGTACATCGAGCCGTTCTCCGCCTGCACCGCGTAGTTGAGCATCGTCGGCAGCGACTTCTGAGAGCGGGGCAGGAGGTCCTCGCGGATGATGACCAGGGTGACGCCGGACGGCCCGAGGTTCTTCTGCGCCCCGGAATAGATCAGCGCGTGCCTGGCTACGTCCAGCGGGCGGCTGAACATGTCCGAAGAGGTGTCGTTGACCAGGGGGACGTCGCCGACCTCGGGCAGGGTCTTGTACTCGGTGCCCTCGATGGTGTTGTTCGAGGTCATGTGGAGGTAGGCGGCGCCGGGCGTCAGCTTCAACTCGGCCTGGGTCGGGACGCGTGAGTAGTTCTCGGCCTTGGTCGACGCGGCGACGTTGACGGTGCCGATTTTCTTCGCTTCCTTGATCGCCTTGTCGCCCCACGATCCGGCATCGATATAGTCGGCGGTAGCGCCCGGCGTCAGCAGGTTCATCGGCACCATCGAGAACTGCATGCTGGCGCCGCCCTGCAGAAACAGGACCTTGTAGTTGGACGGCACGCCGGCGACGGCGCGCACGTCGGCTTCGGCCCTGGCGAGGATCGACTCGAACGCCGCCGATCGATGGCTGATCTCAAGGATCGACATGCCGACGCCAGGCAGTGCCAGGAGGTCGCGCTGGATTTCTTCGAGGACCGGCAGCGGCAGCACGGCCGGGCCGGAGGAGAAGTTGTAGACACGGCTCACAGTGGTCATATGGTCACCAGGTGGAGATCGAGGATGTCGGTGTTGCCCCCCTGCATCGCGGTCAGCAAGGTGTCGGACGGGGCGCGGTCGAGGTTGATACGGGCCACGGCGGCCTGGGCGCCCTCGAAAATGACGTTTTCGGTTTCCTGCACGTTGATGTTGCCGTGGCGCAAGTGCTCGAACACGTGCGCGAGGACACCGGGCCGGTCGCGGTGGCGCACGACGAGCATGTGCGTGGCCGGCGTTTTCCTGGCCAGGTTCACGACGTTCGGCACTTTTCCGGTGTCGCGGTATGAGGCGATGATGCGGACGGTTTCAGCGGCGATTGCGTCCTGCGCCTGATCGGTCGAGGCGCCGATGTGATGCGTGCCGTAGACGTTGGGCAGGGCGACGAGCGGATCGCTGAAGCTGCCAGTGGCGCCCGAGGGCTCGTGCGCGAACACGTCGAGGCCGACACGAATGCCTCGATTGCGAACAGCGCTCTCGAGCGCCGCGTGGTCGACGACCTCCCCGCGCGCGGTGTTGACGAAATACGAGCCAGGCTTCAAGCGGTCGAGCACCGACGCGTTGACGAGCCCTTTGGTGTCGGCGTTGAGCGCGAGGTGGACGCTCAGGACGTCGCTGCGCTCCGCAACCTCGGCCGGAGACTGCGCGAGCTGCATCGGGATCGGCTGATCGGCGATCCGATCCGATCCGATCGCGAACCTACGGCTCCAGACCACGATCGGCATGCCGAACGCGTGGGCGCGGCGGGCCACTTCCTGGCCGATGTTGCCGTAGCCGAGGAGCCCGAGCGTGCGCCCGTACAGGCCGCGCGCCTTCGAGTACTCCTTCTTGTTCCAGGTCCCGGCCCGGAGGTCGGCGACGTTGTCGGGCACGCGCCGATCGAGCGACAACAGCAGCGCGAATGCGAGCTCGGCCACCGCGATCGCGTTCTTGCCAGGGCAGTTCGACACGTAGATGCCGCGCTTCGAGGCGGTGCCGACGTCGATCGTGTTGTAGCCCGCGCCGGCGCGAACGACGAGCGAGAGCGATCCGCTCTCCAGCATCGGCCCGGTGACGGCCGTGCTGCGGACGACCAGGACGTCGGCCGAGGTGTCCTTCAACGCCTGAGTCAGTGTGTCGTCTTTCAGATCGGGCTGATAGAGGACTTCACAGCCGGCGGCCTTCAGACCGTCGATCCCGCTTTGCTCGAATTTGTCTGCGATCAGTACCTTCATAACAGCCGTGAATCAACACCGAGGACACCAAAGACACAAAGGAAATTCTTCTTGGGCCCTTCGTGTCCTTTGTGTCCTTTGTGTTTCATATGAGGTGGATGAGCAAACCGTCTCGAAGTTTGGGTTCGAACCAGGTCGACTTCGGCGGCATGATTTCGCCGGCGTCGGACACGGCCATCAGATCGGCGACACTCACCGGGAAAAGCGAGAACGCGACCGCGGCCTTGCCCGAGTCGACCTGCTGCTCGAGCGCCCTGGTCCCGCGTGCGCCGCCGACGAAATCGATCCGCCTGTCGGTGCGGACGTCGGCGATCTTCAGGATAGGCGCCAGCAGGCCCTCCTGCAGCAGACTGACGTCCAAAGAGCCGATCGGATCCTTTACGTCCGGCGCCAGACGCGGCCGGAGCGTATGCCACGCGCCCTCGAGGTACATCGCGATGTCGCCACGCCTGGCAGGGGTGGCCGGCCCGGCCTCCAGCTGGAAGGCGGAGCGAATCGCCGCCAGGAAGGCATCCGGAGACAGTCCGGCGAGGTCCTTGACGGTGCGGTTGTAGGGGAGGATCTGCACCTGGTTGTGCGGAAACGCTACCGCCAGCATGGTCGAGGCATCGGCGCCGTCGCCAAGCGATGTAGCGGGAAGCTTCCGGTCGCGAATCTCCGTCCGCGCCCGCGCCGCGCTGGCCGCGCGGTGATGGCCGTCGGCGATGTACAACGCCGGGATACGTCCGACGGCAGTGACCAACGCGTCCCGCTCGACGCCGCGGACCCGCCATAGTGTGTGCCGCACCTGGTCGGAGGCGGTGAAGTCGATGATCGGCTCACCCTGGGTCACCTTGGCTGCCAGGCGATCGACCTCGTCGGTCCCGCGATAGGTCAGGAACACGGGGCCGGTCTGCGCCCCGAGCGCGAGCATGTGCCTGGTGCGATCGTCTTCCTTGTCCCGCCGTGTGCGCTCGTGCCTCTTGATGACGTCGCGGTCGTAGTCGTCGATTGAAAAGCAGGCGGCCAGCCCGGTCTGGACGTGGTTGCCCATCTTCAGCCGATAGAAATAGACGCTGGCCTCGTCTTCGAGGATGAGCGCGCTCCTGCGCAGCGCCGCAAAATTGGACGCCGCCCGCTGATACACGGCGTCCGCATAAGGATCGCTGCCGGCCGGCAGCTCGATTTCCGCGCGCGAGACGCGCAGGAAGCTGAGCGGGTTGTCGTCGGCAAGCGCGCGGGCCTCGTCGGTGCTGACGACGTCATAGGGAACGGCCGCGATGCGGGAAGCGTTGGCTGCGTCGGGGCGCAGCGCACGAAACGGATGAAGCGTCGCCATGGCGCTCAAATTATATGCGGCAGCGGCGGTTCGTACGTAGCGTCGGCCGGCGTCGGTCAGCGCGTGGGGGCGGGCGGATTGGCGACTCCGGCGGCGGCGGGCTTTGAAAACACGGCGATGGCGCGATCGCGCGCGGCCTCGAACGCGGCCATCTGCACCGCCGGAATCGGATCGGCGGGCGGCATCGCTCGATGCGCGGTCACGGGGTTGATGAAGGCGCCGTTTTTCTTCAAGCGGTAGTCCAGGTGTGGCCCGGTCGCGAGGCCGGAGGAGCCGACGCGGCCGATGAGCTCACCTTGGCGGACGCGTGCGCCGGCGCGCACCGAGATCACCGACAGGTGCAAGTACTCGGTCTCGAAGCCGTTGGCGTGGCGAAGGTGCACCATGCGGCCAGCGCCGGCGCTCATGGCCGCGGAGACGACGACGCCATCGGCGACCGCGACCACCGGCGACCCGGCCGGCGCCCGGTAGTCGACGCCAAGGTGGGCGCGGATCTCGCGGAGCACCGGATGCATCCGGGCGCTGGAGAATCCGGAAGTCACGATCGGCTGAAACTTCAGCGGCGAGGCGAGGAAGAAGCGCTTCATCGATCGGCCGTGCTCGTCGTAATAGCCCGGCGCCCCGCCGTCGGGCGTGAAGCGCATCGCGCGCACGCGGCGCCCGGCGTTCGTGAACTCGGCGGCAAGGACCGGTCCATAGCCGGCGAACTGGTGATCGTCGCGGAACTGCTTCTCGACCGCGAGCTCGAACCGATCGCCGGGCTGCAGCTCGGTGCTGAAGTCGATGTCGCCGCCGAAGATGTCGGCGACCGCCAGCGTCAACTCGATCGATTCGCCGGCCGCGTCGATCGCCGAGACCAGCGAGGTGTGGTCGCGGTCAATCCCCCCGGTGACGACTTCCACGCTGCGCGTCTTCGGAATCGGCAGCACCCGTGCAGTCAGCGCCTGGTCGGGGGCGCGGCCGACGCGAAGAACACGGTCGCCGTCGATCTCGTACTCGAACCCCCGCACCGTTCCGCGGTGGGTCGTCTCCAGCCGGTAGGGCTGATTCGCACGCACCTTGCGCAGATCGAACACCGACGCCGCCTGGGAGACGATGTCGGCGGCGTCGGCGATCGCCACATCGTGTCCGCGCAGCAGCGAGGCGAGCGTGGCCCCGGCGCGAACCCGCGACGAGACCACGGTCGTCTCGAGCGAGAGCAGGATGTCGCCTTTGGCGGCCGCCAGCATGTCGCTGCGGGCGGCGCTGGCGTTGGTCGGCGTGCCGCACGCGGATGCGGCCAGACCGGCCCCGAGGATCACGAGCAAGAGCCTTCGCACGGTTCAGTAGTCTGTATCGGTCCCTGGCAGTTAGACGGCCAGCGCGGTGCAAAAGCCGGCATCGTAGCACGGCACGGCGCGCCTTCGCCTTCACCCTCCGGCGCCGTTGACCGCATGTGGCGCAGTCGCTACAGTTTCGGATGGAGGCTTGTCGTACCATGCAGATCCGTCGCACGCTCATCCTGACCGCGATCATGGCCGTCCTGATCGCCCTGCCGCTCTCGGCCCAATGGCCGATGAGCGAGAAGCTGGATCTCGACGCGATCTACCGCATCAAGGACGAAGGGTTGCAGCGCTCGAAGGTGATGGAAATCGAAAGCTACCTCACCGATGTCTACGGTCCGCGGCTGACCGGCTCGCCCAACATCAAGGAAGCGGGCGACTGGGCGATGAAGACCATGAAGGACTGGGGTCTGGCGAACGTACACGAAGAGACGTGGCCATTCGGACGCGGCTGGCAGAGTCAGCGCTTCACCGCCAACGCGGTGACGCCGCGCGCCTACCCGCTGATCGCTTACCCGAAGGCCTGGACGCCGGGCAGCAACGGACCGGTGACCGGTGACGCGGTCATCGCCGTGATCAACGAGGAGAAGGACTTCGCTGAGTTCAAGGGCAAGCTTCGTGGCAAGTACGTGCTGGTGATGCCGATGCGCGAGGTCACCCCGCATTTCGAGCCGCAAGGACATCGCTACACCGACGCCGAGCTGGCGGATCTCGCCAAACAGCCTGCCGCCGGTGGACGCGGGCGCGGAAATTTCGGCGGCGCGCAGGAGTTCAACCGCAAGAAGACGCAGTTCTTCGTCGACGAAGGCGTGGCGGCGGTGCTCGACTTCAGCCGCGGCGATGGCGGGACCGTGTTCGTGCAGGCGGCCCAGGGGGTGTCGCGCGATCCGAAGGGCCCGCCGCAGCCGCCGCAGGTAACGCTGACGGTCGAGCACTACGGCCGCATCTGGCGAACGCTCGAGAAAAAAATTCCGGTGACGCTGAACATGGACATCGCCAACACCTTCTACGATGCCGACCAGAACGCCTTCAACATCGTGGCGGAGCTGCCAGGAACCGACAAGGCCGACGAAGTGGTGATGATCGGTGGACACTTCGATTCGTGGCACACAGGCACCGGCGCCACCGACAACGCCGCCGGCTCGGCGGTCATGATGGAAGCGATGCGCCTGCTGAAAGTCAGCGGCGTGAAGCTGCGCCGGACCGTACGCATTGGTCTGTGGGGCGGCGAAGAAGAAGGGCTGCTCGGCTCGAAGGAGTACATCAAAGCACACTACGGCGATCCGGCGACGATGGTACTGAAGCCCGAGCACGCGAAGCTCGCGGGCTATTTCAACGTCGACAACGGCACCGGGCTGATCCGCGGCGTTTACCTGCAGGGGAACGAGGCGGCGGCACCGATCTTCCAGCAATGGATGGAGCCGTTCAAGAACATGGGCATGACGACGGTGACCATCCGCAACACCGGGGGGACCGACCACCTGTCGTACGACGCGGTCGGTCTGCCGGGCTTTCAATTCATCCAGGACGAGGTCGAGTACGACTCGCGCACGCACCACTCGAACATGGACACTTACGAACGCGTCCAGGCGAACGACATGATGCGCAACGCGGTCATCGTGGCCTCGTTGGTGATGAACGCGGCCAACCGCGACGACAAGCTGCCGCGCAAGCCGCTCCCGAAGCCGACCCCCCCGGCCGGCCGCGGCACGTCGCAGCCATAACAGAAGGAACCGCGGAGATCGCCGAGCGGTTCCTTCTTCCTGGTCAGATTCGGCCGTAGCGTGCCGACCAGGCCGACAGCTGCGCTTGCCGCTCCCGGGCTTCCGGGACTTCATCCAGCCTGTCCACCGGCCACGGCAGGCGATAGGTCCAGTTGTGGTCGGAGATGGTCGCCGGTTCGTTGATGCGATCGCGCCAGCCGAAGGCATCCTGCACCGGCAGCAGTAACAGATCGGACGCTGAGGCGAACAGGACCTCGAGCAGGAGGTCGCGGATCGTGGCATCGAAGGGCCGGCGCGACAGATCAGCGCCGCCGCTGAGCCGGCGGACGGACTCGAGCCCGCTCACCAGACTCCGCTCCGATTCCGTGGCGGCGTCCCACCACACGGCCACCGGCTCGGTGTCGTGCGTGCCCGACGCCGCCACCGACACCTGCGGGTAGGCCGATGGATCGCGGAACGGCCAGCCGGCCGAATGCCACTGCCGCTCCCAGCGGAAAACGCGATAACCGGGGACGCCCAGGCGGGCGAGCGAGGCGCGCACGAAGTCGGGGACGGTTCCGAGGTCCTCGGCGATGATCTCCGCGCCGGCGCCACGAAACAGATCGAGCACGATTTCGCCGAGCGCGCGCTGCGACGGCTCGTCGGGCGGGGTGAAGAACCCGTCGCCGGCCGCCTCGGCGCCGGTGGCGCTTCGGCGAGCCACGCCTTGCTTCAAGCGGCCGTAGGTGCGGTAGAAGCCGACGAGGTGATCGACGCGATAGCCGTCGAATAGATCAGCACTGCGCCGGGCGCGCTCGCGCAGCCACCGGTAGTCGTCGGCGGCCAGCGCGCTCCATTGATAGACCGGCATGCCCCAGTCTTGTCCGCTGGCGCTGAACGCGTCTGGCGGCGCGCCGACCGACATGTCGAGGCGGAACTGGTGCTGGCGGACCCAGACGTCGGCGCTGTCGTTGTCGACCATGAACGGCAGATCGCCGAACAGGGCGATGCCATGGGTGTGTTGCCGCGCGCGCTGCCACTGCGAGCCGGCGAGCCACTGGAGATACTGCTCGTAGAGCACCTCGTCGGCGAGCTCACGGCGGGCACGATCGATCGCCGGCGGATCGCGGCGCTGGAGCGCGTCGGGCCATTCCGTCCACGGGCGCTCGCGCTCGCGCGCGTGCAGGGCGCGGAACAGGCTGTAGTCCTCGAGCCACCAAGCCTGCTCGCTGAGATAGGACTGAAAGCCGAGGCCGCGTTCGCTGCCGCCGCGCCATTCGCGCTCGAGAAAACGCTCGAACGCGGCGCGCAGCGCCCGCTGCTTGAGCGCACGGACCTGGTGGTGCTCGATGCGCGGCGAGCGGCGAACCGCGGCCAGCGTCTCGCGATCCGACGACGCGAGGCCGGCCTCGCCACCCAGGGCGGTAAACTCGGCGACCTGCGGCAGGCTGATGAAGATCGGATCGATCGCCATGGCGCTGATCGCGGAGTACGGCGACCGTTGTCCCGGCGCCATTTCGTTGAGCGGCAGCAGCTGCAGAATGCGCTGCCCGGCGCCGGCCAGCCAGGCGGTGATCGGCTCGATGTCACCGATGTCGCCGATGCCCCAGCTCGCAGTGGACGGGCACGAAAACAACGGGATCAGCAGGCCCGCGCGGCGGCCGCCGGTCGACGAGCTCATATCCCGGTCACGGCGCGATCGAAGCGCCCCAGGAGGCGCGAAATTGCGTCGGCGAAGGCTGCCTCCGGTGGCAGCAGGCTGACGACCAGGAACGATTCGCGGGGAAAGTCGAAAAAGTAGCCGGGGTGCGCGAGCACGCCCTCTCCGAGCAGGCGCAGCACGAGATCTTCCTCTGATTCGAGCGAAGGCACCTGCAGCACCGCATACCAGCCACCGGCGCTGCGCAGCAGGCGACAGCTCGGCACCGCGCCGGCCAACACCTGCAGCGTATGGTAATTGGCGCGGGTACGGATGGAGATTTGTGAACGGACGGCCGCACCCCGCTCGAGCAGTGCCGGCGCCGCGAGCTGCGCCGGCGTCGAAACGGCGAGATAGGTGTCGCACACCAGCTCGAGCCGCTCCAGCGCCGCGTTCACCAGCGGCCCGGGCCCACCGGCGGCGATCCATCCGAGCTTTACCTGCGGCAACCCCACCGATTTCGACAGCCCGCCAAGCGCGAACCAGAGCACGTCGCCGCGCGCGGTGACGCGGCCTGCCTTGGCGCCGGCGCCCGGTTCGAGCTCGTAGTCGGCGAACACTTCGTCGACGATGATCGCGATGCCGCGGGCGGCGCAGATCGCGGCCAGGCGATCGATCTCGTCAGCGGAGATGAACGACCCGGTCGGGTTGTTCGGGCTGACCACCAGCACCGCGCGCGTGCGGGGCGTGATCGCGCGATCGAGGCTATCGAAGTCGATCGCCCAGCCGCCGTGCAGGTCGAGGTCGTAGGGGCGCGAGACGACGAGGTCCAGGCGGGTCAGGTGATCGAACAGCGGATAACTCGGCCGCGGCACCAGGACGTCATCGCCCGCATCCGCCAGCAGTTTGAACAGCAGCGAGTAGCCATCGCTCGTGCTCGCGGTCAGGGCGATGCGATCGGGTGAAACGCCGATACCCCGCCGCGCGTAGTCGGCGGACACGGCGCGGCGGGCGTCGATCGCACCGAGCGGCGACGGCGTGTAGCGCAGGGCGCGAGCCTCGGCCAGGGGCGCCAGCAGGTCGGACGGATAGTCGAACCCGGCACGGGTCGGGTTCGACTCGGTGAGGTCGACGAACGATTCGCCGCGCGCGCGGCGCGCCCGCACGGCCTCGGTCAGGCGGTTGGTGGCGACGTTCTCCGGGAGCCGCGACGAGAACACTGGGAAGTCAGTACCGGGAACTAGGGACCAACGACGATGTCGATCCGGTCGATGATGTCGCCTTCGAGGACCTGATCGACGACCTCGATGCCGTTCAGGACCTGCGCGAACACCGTGTACTCGTGATCGAGCCGCGGGTTGTCGACGAGGTCGACGAAGATCTGCGCGTCGCCGGTGTCGCGGCCGCGGGTGGAGATGCCGACGGCGCCGCGCACGTGCGGCCAGAGCCCGACCTCGTCGCGCATGAAGCTCGCGTCGCCGACGTACTCGCTGGCGCCGGGGCTGCCGCCCTGAATGACGAAGTTTGCCACCACCCGGTGGAAGGTGAGGCCGTTGTAGTAGCCGGCTTCAGCGAGGTGGGCGAAGCGGAGGACCGCGGCCGGCGCCTGGGACGTGAACAGCGCCAGCTCGAAGGTGCCGACGCCGCGGATCGCGACCCGGGCGCGCGGCGCCGCGAGGCGGTGGAGATCCTCGGCGTTGAGATCGTTTTGCGGCGGCCTCGAGGAGAACTTTTTCGGCGGGTCGCCAAGGACGGTCAGCGCCTTGGCGATCGCGTCGCGGGCGTCGTGTGAGTTGTCGTGCCCTTCGGCGATCAGCCGCTGCCACGCCGCCTGCAGGGCCGGCGTCGCCTGTTCCGGATGCGGCGTGCCGTCGAGGGCCAGCGCCGCCGCTCTCAGGACTTGATGCCCCCGGCGCGAAAGCTCGGCGAGGTAAATCGCGTCGGCGTCGTGTCCCGCGAGCTTGCGCAACCCGTCCACCGCCGCTTCCGCGACATTGTCGTCCTGGTCGCGCGCCAGCTGTTCGAGCGCGTCGCGCGCCTTCAGCTCCGCCGCCGCCCGGGCGGCGTAGAGGCGCAGCTGCCAGATGCGCGAGCCGGTGAACTGCGGCAGCGCCGCCGCACCGCGCGACGGTTGCGCGCTGGCCAGCGCCACCAGCGCGTGGGCGGCGCGATGCCAGCCGCGCGCGGCACCGGCGCTGGTCAGGTCGGTCACGATGCGATCCAGCGCCGCGGTCGCGTCGGGGGCGGAGCCGCAGGCGCCGAGCTGATCGAGCGCGAACAGCGCGACGTGCGGGTCGCGATCGCCGGTGGCGGCGAGCGCCGCCGCGCACGCATCGGCATCGTTGCGGGTGCGCAGGCTGCGCAGCGCTTCGAGCCGCACGATCGGGGAATCGTCCGCCCGTCCAGCGGTCAGGAGGCTGTGCAGCTCGGCGGGCGAGACCTGCGGCGCCGCGGCCGCCGCGGCACGCACCGCCAGGCGGCGAACCTGGGCGTCGGGATCGTGGGCGGCGGCGCCGAGCGTGTCGACATCGACAGCGGCGGCGTTGGTCAGCGCTTCCAGCGCCAGCCGGCGCACGCGCGCGCCGGTCACAGCTTCGCCCTTCAACGGCACGACCAGCCGCCGCAACAGCGTCAGCGCGGCATCGTCGGGCGCGCGGAGCTTGCGCTCGGTGCGGACGAGCCCTTCGAGGCCCTGCGCCACGCCGAGTCGATCCGTCAGCGTCCCGGCGCGGCCGGCCATCTCGAGCAGCGTCCGCTCCGCGGATTCCGCCTGCGCCGCATTCACGTACGGCAGCCGGCCGAGGGCGTCACAGAGTGCTTCGCGAACGTCCGGCTCGGCCTCGACCTTCAAGCGTCCGGCGAGGGGGTTCGATGCGCCGTCGATCGCCGCCGCGGTCGGCGCCGTCAACCCTGAACCCTGACCCCTGCCCCCCGAACCCTCGCCCTTCCATCCCTGCGCCGCCTGGGCAATCGCGTTCGCCGCTTCGGACCGAATCTCGGGGAGCGCGTGTCGAAGCGACGGGACCAGGTCGGCAATCAGCGCCGGGCGCTCGAGGCGGCCGAGGGCGCGCACCGCGACGCGGACGGTCTGCGCGTCGCCGCCGTGAAGACCGGAGCGGATGATCGCCAGATCGCGCGGCGTCGGGGCGCGGCGATCTTCGGCCTGCAGCACCGCGAGACGCGTGGTTCGCGGCGCCGCCGGCGGATCATCCTGGGCGTAGGCGATGGGCGACGAGAGGATGGAACCGCTGAGCAGGCAAAGACCGCAGAGAAAGATTCTCCTGGCGATCGCAGCGGTCGCCGCGCTTCTTTCTTTGCCGGTCATGGGCGCAGATGCCGGGTGGCCGCCGAGTACTCGAGCATCTGGGTGGCCAGATCGAGCGGATACGAGATCGTGACGTCGACGATTTCCCCGGCCGTGTTTCTCAACGCCTCGAGCTTCGGCATCACGAAGCCGCTGTACGACGGCAGTTGCAGACGATCGACGCGGGCGACGACCTGATCGCGCAGCGCCGGGTCGAAATGCACGCCGTAGGACGTGAACAGCGCCAGCGCCGCGTCGTAGTCGCCTTCGCCCTTGATCCGCTGCACCTCCGCGAGGAGGCGGCCGACGCCGTCGCGGAACGCCTGCGGGTCGGTCATCACGTAGTAGGTCTTGCCGGCGCGCGTGCGCACCTCGATCGCGGCCGTGTGCGCCATCAGCCAGTGCACGATCATCTGGCGGTTGCGCATGTGATCCTCCTCGATTTCGGTACCTTCGCGCACCCGCCGGAGCTGCACCAGCGCGTTGCGGGCGTAGCTTTCGTACTCGGTACGCACGATCTCGTCGTGCGCGTCTTCCGGCACCAGACCGAACTCGACCAGCTTGCGATCGGGCAGGAAATACAGCGCCACCAGATCGGCGCGCGACTCTTCGATCGCCGAGAACTGCTCCTTGAGCGCCGACTGCGGGTTGCCGTTGAGCCGCTGGGCGACCTTGCCCGATCCGTGGCCGATCACTTCGTGCATGTTGGTGGTCAATTCGCCGGCGAAGGCGTTCCACCGCTTCGATCGCGCCGCCTCTTCCGGGGTCCACGAGAATTCGTCGCGGAACTCGGGCAAGGTCGAGCGATCGTAGGCCTCGCTCACGTTCGACAGCGACACCGACTTGCTGCCGTAGCGCTCGCGGATTGCCTGATCGTTGGGCAGGTTGATCCCGACCGGCGTGATCGGCCCCGACTCCCCGGTTTCGATGACCACGTCGATGGCGTTGGCGGTGACGCCGCGGACGCCGTCCTTGCGGTACTTCGCATCCCACGGCATGTGGTCTTCGAACCACTGCGCCTGCGCCGCGATGGTCTGAATCTGCGTCGTCTTCTCGTGGTTGACGTAGAAGACGATCGCCTCCCACGCGCCTTTGATGCTGCGGGCGTCGAGGTAGACTTCGACGAAGCCGTTGATCGTGTCGACCGGCGACGCCTTGTCCTGCACCCAGGCAATGTCGTACGCCTCGCGGTCGGACTCCTCGCCGGTGCGGTAGAAGGTGACCAGCGCGCGCAGCGCCCCGGCCATCGGCTCGGTCGCGTAGGGCATCGCCGCTTCGAGGTGCTCAACGATGGCAGCGATCTGGGCGCCGTAGCGGCCGTCGACCCGGTAAACCTCCTCGACCAGCTGGCCGTCGCGCTTCACCAGCCGTGAGTTCAGCGGGTGCTTCTCCTCGAAGCGCTCGAGATCCGTCATCGTCACACCGACGTACAGGTTGTTGGCGCTGGCGGTGATGATGTCCTTGCCGGCGCGGGGCGTCTTGCTGGTGACGATCGGATCGAGGTCGGGATCGAAGAACATCGGCTCGAGGCGCGCGAGCAGCGCGTCGAGGGTCTCGGCGGGCCGCAACGGGAAGCGGGCGCCGGCGAGAGCGGCGGCATGCGCCGCGGCGGCGAAGGCTGCGGGCGCGCACCCGATGACGAACTTGCGCGAGGTCAGGTTGTTGTACGGGCCGGTGTTGATCCAGAACAGCTTGGTGTAGCGCGTGATCTCGTCCAGCGTCGATCGATCGACGCCGGCCGCGTGTGTCAGGATCGCCTCGAGGACGTCGCGCATCGAGAGGTTGTGGGCGTAGCGCTGGTCGTAGAAGATGTCGCGCCCGGCGATAGCGGCGTGGCTGAGGTGCCAGATCAGCGTCTTCTCTCGGAGCGGCAGATCGCGGAAGGCATCGGCATAGAGCTGCACGACGGCGGCTTCGCCGACACGCTCGAGCAGATACATCCGATCGGCGGACGCGGTGGTTGTCACCGGCGCCGGCGTGGTCGTCTCGTTCATGACGCTCTCAGCTGTCGGCTCTCAGCCTTCAGTCTTTTCGCCGACAAGTCCCTGGCCCCGGGTGTTCCAGCCCCAGCCCCAGCCGTTAGCCTACCTCGACACGCTCGTGGTGCGCGGCGATGTGCACCGGCCACTGTTTCTCGGCGGTGATCCGCGCCGCGAGCGCGGCGAGGGCGACCGGGTCGCCGTGAACCAGGTAGGTCATGGTCGGAGGACGGGTGAACCCGGTCAGCCAGCGCATGCTCTCGCTGTAGTCGGCGTGCGCCGACATCGAGTCGATGCGTTCGACGTGTGCGGCCACGGGGTAAATGCGGCCGAGCAGCTTGATCTCCTTCGCGCCGTCGACCAGCAGCCGTCCGCGTGTGCCCGCGGCCTGGTAGCCGACGAACATCACCGTGTGCTTCGGGTTGGAGATCGTCGCGGCGAGGTGACGCAAGACTCGGCCGCCGGTTGCCATCCCGCTGGCCGCGATCACGATCGCGGGCTGCCGTGAGGCGACGAGGTCAGCAGACTGCTGCGGCGAGGCGATCGTCGTCATGCGCGTGGTGGCAAACGCCGACACGTGCCGGATCCCGTCAGGTCTGACCTTCAGGTCAGACCTCAAGGTCTGACCTTCGGATCGCAGGTCCGCGTCCAGCTCAGCCAGGCGCGATGAATAGAACTGCAATGCGCCGATGGCCATCGGGCTGTCGATGTACACCGGCAGGATCGGGATTCGATTTTCTGCCTCGAGTCGCTTGAGCCAGTACAGCACTTCTTCAACCCGGCCGATCGCGAAGGACGGGATGATCAGCTTGCCGCCGCGCGCCACCGTGTCGCTGACGATCGCGGCGAAACGGGCGCCGTTGTCGTCTGGCTCGTGCAGGCGATCGCCATAAGTAGACTCGAGCAGCAGGACATCGGCCTCGGCGACCGGCGTCGGGTCAGGCAACACCGGCCGCCCATAGCGTCCCAGGTCGCCGCCAAACAAGATCGTTTTTCCCGCCACGCGGACCCGTGCGTATGCCGAGCCCAACAGATGGCCTGCGTTGACAAACTCGACGGTTGGCGCAGAACGGGTGCCATCAGGGTCAGACCCGGGTCTGACCCTGCTTTGACCCTCGATCGGCACCGGGCGATCGTAACCGACTGGCTGGAGCTGGGTTAGCGTTCGAGCGGCGTCCACTGACGTGAAGAGCGGCAGCGCCGGGGAATGTTTGGTGAACCCGTGACGGTTGGCGTTGCGGGCGTCCTCTTCCTGGATGTGCGCAGCGTCGGGGAGCACGAGGGAGCACAATTCACGCGTCCCAGGCGTGCAGTAAATGCGTCCACGGAAGCCTGCGGCCACCAATCTCGGCAGGTAGCCGCAATGGTCCAGGTGCGCATGGGTCAGGATCACCGCGTCGATGGTAACGGGGTCGATCGGCAGCGGCTCCCAATTGCGCTCCCGCAGCTCCTTCAGCCCCTGAAAGAGGCCGCAGTCCACCAGAATCCGGCGGCCATCAATCTCCAGCAGGTGTTTCGATCCGGTCACGGTGCCCGCCGCACCAAGGAAGGTCAGGAAGAGTGACGGGCTCGCCAAGGCTACAGGATATCGGATGCCGGGCACGCCAGTCCCGTGACATTCGCAGACATATCGGCGACCTCGACCGCCCTGCAGTTGACGGTTGAATCGAGGCGCTTCTACGCGGTATCGTGTGCGCGACTAATCCCTCTCTCTCCGGTCGGTTCACGGCCCGACGAGGTGATCCTGCAATGGACGATAACAAGATGCCGGTAGAAACTTCAGAATCAGTGTCGCGACGCGGCTTCATCAAAGGCGTCATCGCGGCAGGCGCGGTCGCCTCATCATCCGCGTACTTGTTCCACTCGGCGCCGCTGCACGGACAGCCGTCCGAGCCGGGCTCGGTAGAGCGCCTCATCACGTTGAACGTGAACGGTCAAGACCGTCGCGTCGACGTGATGAAGCAGGAAACGCTGGCGATGACGCTCCGCTACAAGCTGGGGCTCACCGGAACCAAGCTTGGATGCGACCGCGCGGAGTGCGGCGCGTGCACGGTCCTCATAGACGATGTGCCGCACTATTCGTGCTCGGTGCTCACGCACACGACGCGCGGCAAGAAGGTCCAGACGATCGAAGGGCTTGCCGATCCCGTCACCGGCAAGCTGAGCGCCGTCCAGCAGGGCGTCATCGACGAACAGGGCTTCCAGTGCGCGTTCTGCATGCCCGGCTTCGTCATGGCCACCACCGGCTATCTGAAGACGAACCCGAACCCGACGCGCCAGGAGCTGGCGCACGGTGTCTCAGGCAATCTGTGCCGCTGCCAGGATTACGACAAGATTCTCACCGCACTGATGAAGGGCGCCGAGCACATGAGGAACGCGTGATGGCTGACACTAAACTCGTCGGCCAGAACTACACCACCCCCGATCTGGTCGCCAAGGTCACCGGCAAAGCGAAATACGCCGAGGACTACCGCATCGAAGGGATGCTGTTCGCGAAGCTGCTCGTCAGCCCGCATCCGCACGCGAAGGTGCGGCGTCTTGACACCAGCGCCGCGCTGGCGATGCCTGGCGTCAAGGCGATCCTCACCGCCGACGACATGCCCGGCGCCGCCGTCGGCGCAACGCTGGGCGAAGGCGTGCAAGCGAGCGCGCAGGCCGAGCGCGGCCTGACCAACGAACCGCTCTATCAAGGTGAACCGATCCTCGCGGTCGCCGCGGTCGACGAACTCACCGCGGCGCTGGCCATCGAAGCCATCGTCATCGAGTTCGAGGCGCTCCCGTTTGTGGTCGATCCGATCGAGAGCCTGCGGCCCGGCGGACCGAACGCGCGGACACAGGGCAACGTGTGGATGCGGCCGACCGCGCCACCGGCGGCGCCCGGCGCCCGCGGTCCCGCCAACAGTGCGGCCGGCGCGTCGGCGGCGGCAGCCGCGCAAGTACCCGCGGGCGCTCCAGCTGCGGCCGGCGCCGCGGGTGCAGGTCGCGCCGCGGCAGCTGACGCACCCGCGCGTCCCGGCGCGGGAGCGCCCGGCGCCTCGGGCGCGGCACCAGCTGCGGCGGCCGGTGCAGCGGCAGGCGCCGCCGCCGGCGCGGCTCCCGGCGCAGCGGCACGCGGACGCGGTGGCCGCGGCGCGGCCGCCGGCGCCCCCGCGCCGCCGCAGATCGCGGTCTGGAAATGGACCGACGAGGACTTCGCCAGCGCCGGCCCGAACCAGATGCCGATGGGCAAGGCGACCGACGAGTGGGTCTTCGGCAACATCGACGAGGGGTTCAAGAAGGCCGATCTCGTCCTCGACGAAACGTTCATGACGCAGTCGACTGGCCACCAGCCGCTCGAAACGCGCACGGCGATGGCCTACTGGCAGAACGGCAAGCTGTTCCTGCACGGCTCAACGCAGAGCACGGTGCAGACGGTCGCCGCGGTCGCGCGCTGGACCGGGCTCACCCCGGACAAGGTCGTGATCATCAGCGAGTACACGGGCGGCGGCTTCGGCAGCAAGATCCCCGGCGCCATCTCGATGGCGATTCCGGCGCTGCTCTCGAAAAAGGCCAACGCGCCGGTGATGATGCGGATCACGCGCGAGGACGAGCACTTCATCGGCCGGGCGCGCCCGGGCATCCTGGCGCGGGTCAAGCTCGGCATGCGCAAGGACGGCCGCATCACCGCGATCGACATGTACGCGATCTGCGACAACGGCCCCTACGACGCGCAGGGCGACGGACGCTCGGCCGGCACGACGATCTCGCTCGCCTACCAGCCGGAGACGATGCGATGGCGCGGGCTCACGGTGCTGACCAACACGCCGCCGAAAACATCGCAGCGCGCGCCGGGCGGCGCACAGGGCATCGGCCTGTTCGAGCCGATCCTTTCGAAGGCGGCGAAGAAGCTCGGCCTCGATCAGGTCGCGGTGCGCCGGATCAACGCGCCCGCCGGCCACGCGCCGTTCGGACCGGCGCTGCCCAACGGTAAGCAGGCGTACGTGACGAGCGCGTTCGTCAAGGAAGCGCTCGACAAAGGGCACGAGCTGTTCCAATGGGACGTGAAGAAGGCGTCCTACAGCGGCAAGAAGCAGGGCACGCTCGCGCGTGGCATCGGCGTGGCGGTCAGTCCGTACTCAGGCGGCTCGATCGGCTTCGACGGTCTCTTCATCATCAAGCCGGACGGGCGGATCACGTTCCAGTCGGGCATCGGCAACCACGGCACGCACTCGGCGTTCGACGTCCACCGGCAGGCGGCGGAAATGCTCGGCGTCGCGTGGGAGCAGTGCGACGTCGTCTTCGGCAGCACGGCGAAGAACCTTCCGTGGACGTGCATCTCTGCCGGCAGCCAGACCGCGCACGCGATGACGCGCGCGGCGCACGCGGCGGCGACCGACGCAATCAAGAAGCTGCAGGAGATCGCGGCCAAGGCGCACGGCGGCAAGCCCGAGGCGTACAAAGTGGCCGGCGGCAAGGTCTCCGGACCCGGCGGCAGCATGACGCTGGCGCAGGCGGCGCAGAAGGCGATCGAGTACGGCGGGAAGTTCGACGGCCACGAACTGCCGGAGGACATCAACAACTTCACCAAGACGTCGGCGAAGAACCTGGTCGGCCAAGGGCTGATGGGCGTCGGCAAGGACGCGTATCCGCGCGACGGCCAGTCGCAGTCTTTCGTCGTCGGCTTCGCCGAAGTCGAAGTGGACACCGAGACGGGCGTCGTCAAGGTGATCGACTACACGGCGATCGCCGACGTCGGCACGGTCCTCAACCCGCGCGGCCTGAAGGGACAGCTCTTCGGCGGCTCGATGCTGGGGCTCGGCCACGCCAGGACGCAGCGCTGGGCCTATGACCAGCATTACGGCGTCGCGCTGGCGCGCCGCTTCTACCAGAACAAGCCGCCGACGATTCTCGACGCGCCGATGAGCTTCACCGGCGAAGCGGTCGGCATTCCGGATCCGGAGACGCCGACAGGGATTCGCGGCGTCGGCGAACCGCCGGTCGGTGCCGCCTACGGCGCGATCATGAACGCGATCGCGGACGCAGTCGGCGACGAGATCTTCCGGAAGGCGCCGGTTTCACTCGACATCATTCTGGCGGCGCTCGACAATGGCGGCCAGCGGACGCATGAAGCGCTGACGGCGCACGTTTAGGAAATGCAAATTAGCACTCTCGATGAGGACTAAATTATGGCGGTAATTCGCGACGTGATGCCGGTGTTCGAGCTCTATCAGCCCGCGAGCATCGATGATGCGATCAAGCTCCTCGACAAGCATGGCGCCGACGCGCTGGTGCTGGCCGGCGGCCTCGACAGCATGGACTGGCTCAAGGATCGTCTGAAGAAGCCGAAGGCGGTGGTGGATCTCGGGCAGATCAAGGAGCTCAAAGGCATCAAGGAAGTCAACGGCGGGATCGAGATCGGCGCGATGACACCGCTCACGGAAGTCGTCAAACATCCAGTGGTGCGCGAAAAATTCAGCCTGCTGATGGAAGCGGCGGAGCTGGTCGCGTCGCCGCAGATCCGGAACCAGGGGACGCTCGGCGGCAACGTGTCGCAGGACACGCGCTGCTGGTACTACCGCGGCGGCTGGACCTGCTACCGCGCCGGCGGCAACATCTGCTACGCCGACACGCCGACTTCGGTGAACCGCGAGCACGCGATCTTCGAGGCGGACCGTTGCGTCGCGGTCAACCCGTCGGACACCGCCCCGGCGCTGGTCGCGCTGGACGCGTCGATGGTGATCCGCGGACCGAAGGGCGAGCGTGTCATCCCGGCCGAGGAGTACTGGATCGGCCCCGGGATCGACATCACGCGCATGAACGTGCTGCAGCCGAACGAGCTGCTCACCGCGATCCGCATCCCGTCGACGATGGCCGGCGCGCAGTTCTATTTCGAGAAGGTGCGCGATCGCCAGGTGTGGGACTTCCCGCTGGTCAACGTCGCCTCGGCGATGGTGGTGTCGGGCGACAAGATCGACAAGATCCGCCTGGTGGTCAACGCCGTGGCGGCGACGCCGCACCGGCTCAAGAACGTCGAGACGGCGATCATCGGCAAGGCGCGCAGCGAGGAGACGGCGGACATGGCGGGCAAGATGGCGGTCGACGGCGCCCAGACGCTGCGCCACAACGCCTACAAAGTACCGTTGATGCGGAATCTCGTGAAGCGCGCGATTCGCGGAGGAACGGGACAGACATGGACCTCCTAAGGTGGGGACGCAGTCCCTGGGGTGAGTGGGTTCTCACCCACGTCTCCTGGAGCCTGTTCTGGGCGTCGCTGTTCGCGGGTGTGCTGTTCTTCGTCGCGCACGCCAGCTACATGCTCTTCTCGGCGCACCGCAAACGGTCCTCGGTTGAGACCGACGCGCTCGAGGCCCAGTACAAGAACCTGCCGCCGACGATCGAGCGGCACGGGCTCACGGCACGGCTCTTCCACTGGGTGATGGCGGCGGCGATGTTCACGCTGTTGTTCACGGCGTTCTTGCCAATTGCCGGGATCAAGTTCGCCTGGGTGCAGTGGCACTGGATGGCGGGGCTGGTGCTCATCGCCTCGATCCTCTTCCACATCGTCCACGCCACCTTCTTCCTGGACTTCTGGTCCATCTGGGTGGGGCCGAAGGACATCCCGGAGCTGAAGGCGGAGATGCTACGCGAGTTCGGGCATGACGTGCCCGGTCCGAAGTCAGGCAAGTACCCGCTCGGCAACCGCCTCTATCACCTGGCGATCGTGTTCGCGGGGCTCGGGGCCTCGATCACCGGCGCGCTGATGATTCCGCGCATCCGCACCGGGCTGGTGGCGCGCAATCCGTATTACCTGAGCGATGCGACCTGGGGCATCACCTACGTGACGCACGGCCTGGCCGGTGTCGGCTTGGTCGGCCTGGTCATCGCGCACGTCTACTTCGCGGTCCGCCCGGAAAAATGGTGGATTACGAAGTCGATGATCCTCGGCTGGATCACGCGCCGCCAGTACCTGGAGCATCACGAGCCGAGCCGCTGGCCGGTCGTCGGGCAGAAGGGGTCGAGCGCGAAGCCGGCCAGCCACGCGTGAGCACGGCGGAAGCAGCCGCCGAGCTTGGCTCGCGCATCAACATCATCGAGGAGGCGTACGAGTTCATGCTCGCGTACGCGTCCCAGGGGCTCTCCACCGATCAGGGCAACGACACCGGCCGCCAGGCGCGCGAGTACCTGAAGCGCTGCGACGCGGCGATGAGCGGCCTGCCCGGCGTCTTCACGCGCTACGTCGAACAAGAGTCGTTGCAGCCGACCGCTCCGTACGACGCCTTCATCGCGGTGATCGAGCGCGACGTCAAGCACTCGCAGGCGGCGCTCCAGCTCGTGCTGGCGCAGCCGGCGATCAGCTCGCAGATGGTCGACAACCTGAACGCGTCGATCCACCTGCGCGCGCTCCTCACCGACCTCTTCCTCATCGACGAAGTCTTCAAGAACAGACGATAGCGCTCGGCAGTCAGGCGAACAAGCCAACCTGCCCGCCGGTGTGCCAGAACAACACCTTCTGGTCGTCGCTGAATCTCTGCTGGCGAACGTAGGCGATGAGGCCGGCCATGGCCTTGGCGGTGTAGGTGGGATCCAGGAACACGGCCTCGGTCCTGGCCGCGAGTTGCAGCGCCTCGCCTGATTCGTCGGTCGGGATGCCGTAGCCGTCGCCGACGAAGCGATCGTCGACCTCGACGGCGGTGCCGCGGGCGAGGCTCGCGGGATCGAGGTCGAGCAGCTCGGCGATGCCACCAATGATGGCGTGCACCTGCGTTTGCAGCGACGCCGCGCGATCGTCGGCGCTGATGCCGACCACCCGCGTGTGCAGCTCGAGCAGGCGGCAACCGGCGACGAGTCCAGCCTGCGTACCACCGGACGAGGTCGAGTGGACGATGACGTCGGGCGCGCCCATCTGATCGACGAGCTCGGCCACCGCGAGAACGAATCCGAGCGCGCCGAGCGGCGTCGACGCCCCGATCGGAATCGTGTACGGCCGCCGGCCTTCACCGCGCAGTCGGTCGGCCACCTGCCGCATCATCGGCGTGCGATCGTCGCGAGACCGGACATACACGACCTCGGCACCCAGCAGCTTGTCGAGGAGCGCGTTGGCGGTCAGCGGGGCCGGCGGTTCGCCGTTCGCGACCAGCACCGCGCGCAAGCCGAGCTTGGCTGCCGCCGCCGCGGTCGCGCGCGCATGGTTCGACTGGACGCCTCCGGCCGTGATCAGTGTGTCGGCGCCGTCGCTCACGGCCCGCGCCGCGACCAGCGCGAGCTTGCGAACCTTGTTGCCGCCGAACCCGAACGGGATTGCGTCATCACGCTTGATGAACAGAGACGGGCCGCCGGCAAGTAACCGCGACAGGCCGGGCATCGGATCGATCGGCGTCGGCGCCGTCACGAACGGCAGCGATGGAAGGCGCGCCAGCCGCTGGCGCAGCGCGGTGGTAGTCACGGGACGGTATAGTAAGTCACCGGACAGCGGGCGTGGTGCGCGTCAAGCTTGTCGACAAAGCGGGAGTGACGGCATGAGTACAGGGGCAGGACGGGCGGGTCGGGCAGGACGGGCGGGTCGGGCAGCACGGGCCGGATGGGTCGGGCGAGCGGGGTGGGTTGGAGCGCTGGCGCTGACGTTGATCGCAGGGGACGCCCTCGAGGCCGTGCCGCGACAGGCGCAGGCCCCGCAGACGCCGCTGCAGCGGCTGGAAGCATCGATCCTGCGGACGACGCGCAGCGTCAACGCGACGTGGGGGGTCTACGTGAAGTCCCTCGACACCGGCGAGGAGATCGCGGTCGACGCCGATCGTCAGATGGAGACGATGAGCACGATCAAGATCCCGCTGATGATCGAAGCGTTCGAGCAGATCAAGGCCGGCAAGTTCAGGCTGACCGACAAGTACACGTTCGTCGAAGCAGACTCGGAGCCGGGCACCGGCACGATCCAGCGGCTCGACTATGGCGCGGTGATGACGGTGAAGGATCTCATCACCATGATGATCATCGTATCGGACAACACCGCCACCGAAGTGCTCTTCCGGATGGTCGGCGGACCCGATGCGGTCAACGCGCGCATGCGGGCGCTCGGCCTGAAGGCGACGCGGGCGATGAACGTGCCGTCGAAGTGGTTTCCAGCGCTCAGGTCGGCGCCGACGACCGAGCAGTTCTACCGCGAGGGCAAGTTTCCGTTCGGCCTCTCCACCCCGCGCGAAATGGGGCGCCTGCTCGAGATGATGGAGCGCGGCGCGCTGGTCGACAAGCCCTCATCGGATCTCATGCTGCGCATCATGCGCGGCCAGCTTTACCGAACGAGAATTCCCCGCTACGTGACCGGCTACGCCATCCCGCATAAGACCGGCGACTTTCTGCCCTACGTCGGCGACGACGTCGGCGTGCTCGAGGCACCAGGAAAGACGATCGTCCTGTCCGTTTTCACCGGCAACCATTTCGGATCGGGCGAGGTCCTGGAAAACGCGATTGGCCTGGTCGCGCGCGATGTCGCCGAATATTTTGCCTACAAACCATAGTGGGGAGCGGGTTGGAGATTCAGGACCACCAAACCACGAAATGGCTTCCTATCTCGATACCGTCCCTTTCTCCGGCATCATCCGCATCCGCGACATGATGTACTCGGTCGCCGATCCGTACCGCCTCGATCAGGGGGACGTCAGCTTCGACGCCCCTGAAAGCGTCAAGACCGGCATGGCGCGCGCGATCACCGACAACCACTCGCACTACGTTCAGACCACCGGCATCCCGCGCCTGCGCGAGCTCGTCGCCGCGAAACTCCGGAACACGAACCACATCCCGATCAGCGACGTCGAGGATGTGCTCGTCACCAACGGCGGCATCCACGGGCTGTACCTCATCTGCCGGTCCCTGCTCGAGCCTGGCGACGAGGTGCTGCTCCCCGATCCTGCATGGCCGCCCGCGGCGGGGAACATTCTCGCCTCCCGAGGCGTGCCGGTCGGATACCGTCTACACGAATCGAGCGGTTGGCAGCCGAACCTGGAGGAAGTGGAGGCCGCGATCACGCCGAGAACGCGCGTTCTCTACCTCAACTCGCCAAGCAACCCGACCGGTGGCGTCCTGACGCGGTCGTCTGTCGAACGGCTTGCCGCGATCGCGGTGAAGCACGATCTCTGGGTCATCTCCGACGAAGCGTACGAAGACGTCGTGTTCGAGGGCGAGCAGGTCAGCATCGCGTCGCTGCCGGGCATGTACGAGCGGACCATCCCGCTCTACACGTTCAGCAAGTCGTATGCAATGACCGGCCTCCGGCTGGGATACATCGCGATCCGCGATGCCACGATCCGCGATCGCGCCAAAAAGATCCTGTTCTACACCTCCAGCAATGTCGCGTCGGTGGTGCAGTACGGCGGCATCGGCGCGCTCGAGGGACCGCAGGACTGCATCGACACGTTCCGCACCGAGCTGCGCGCGCGCCGCGATCTGTTTTACCGCGGCATCAAAGCGTCGGCGGGCGACCTGTTCGCCGGGCGGCCGCCGGCGGGCGCGTTCTACGCCTTCCTGCGGATCGATCCCTCGTGGGCTGGCGGAGATCAGGCGACCCGATCGGCCTCGTGGCGGATGGTCGAGTATTTGATCGCGAAAGCCCGCATCGGCTGCGTGCCTGGCGTCGACTTCGGTCCGAACGGCGAAGGCTACGTCCGCTTCTGCTTCGCGCGCGATCGGAAAGAGCTCACTGGGGCCATCGACTCGATGAAAGAGCTGTTCTCGGCGACGATGGGGTCGGGTAGGTCAGATGGGTAGGTCAGGTGGGTAGGTGGTCGGCCGGGCAGGTCGGCAGGTAACGCCTACCCAGCCCCTACGTCACGTGGCGGCCGCCGTCGATCCGAATCGTTTCACCGGTGATGAAGTCGCTGTCGAGCAGCGCCACGACACCCCTGGCAATCTCCATCTCGCCGCCCCAGCGCCCGAGGGGCGTCGCCTCTTCCACCGCCTTCGACTCGGCCTCGGTCGTCCCCGGCGGCGCGACGATCGGTCCCGGCGCGATCGCGTTGACCAGAATGTTGTCCGCCGCGAGCTCCAAAGCGAGCGCTTCGGTGAGCGCGATGATTCCGGTCTTCGCAACGTAGTACGGCAGGTAGCCGGTGTAGCGCGGCCGTCCGCTCCTGGCGACCCAGTCGCTGAAGTTGATGATCCGCCCGCCGCCCTGCGCCTTCAGGTGTGGCGCGGCGGCATGGGCGCAGAGAAACGCGGCGCGCAGGTCGACGTTGATGTTGGCGTCCCAATCGGCGGCGGTGAGATCGGCGAACGGCTTCTTCACATAGACCGACGCCATGTTGATGAGGATGTCGAGGCGGCCGAAGGTGTCGACGGTCGATTGCACGAGCGCCGCGGCCGCATCGGGCTGCGACAGGTCCGACTGGAACGCCGCCGCTCGGCGGCCGGCGCCGCGCACGATGCCGGCGCCCGCCTCGGCCTCACCCCTGGACCGCGCGTAGCTGAAGGCGACGTCGACGCCGCGCGCCGCCAGCTCGCGGGCGACGACCTGGCCGATGCGCCTGCCGCCAGTAATCAGCGCGACGGTGTTGGTCAGATTCACGAGGGCAGGACGGGCTGGATGGGCAGGACAGGCAGGAGGCCCAGCCCTTCCTGCCCTTCGCCCCTTTAGTATTTAGTAGCTGAACGTCCCGAAGAACGCCGAGCGCTTGTTCGGGTCGCTCCACTTGGTGCCGAGCGCTGAGCCGGTGAACAGATGCTGGCTGGTCACGCCCATCGCCGACTCGTCCATCGATGCGAAGGGGTGGAACCACTGCATCGCGCCACAGGTTGGGTCGTGGGTCAGGTGCTTGCTGACCGCGAGCGAGACCTCCGCGGCGGAGACGTTGATCTCGCCGCCACGATCGGTGAACGCAATCGCGGTCGGTGTGACCCGGACGATGGTACCGACCAGCCCCTTCGACAGCTCGTTGGCCATGGCGACGAGCGCGATCTGCTGCGCCGGGTTGGCGCGCTGGTCCACGAACATGGCGCTACGGACAGCCGGCTTCTCGCCACCCATCTCGGTCATGCCTAAATTGCGGTCGCCCGACACCGCGGCGACGACTGAAAGGCCGTCAATGGCGATGCCGTTGAAACTGCCGCGATCGACTTTCCACGCCAGGACCGCCTGCTTGCCCATCGTCTCCGCTTCGCTGTTCATGATGCAGCCGCCGGTGAAGACCTCGGCGGTGCGCGCTTCGACGTACTCGCCGGCCACTGTATTCTTACCGCCCGCCAGGAGCGGGGACGCTGCCATGCCGATGAGTGCCGCCGCGATGATGGCTCGTTTCATATGCAACCTCGCGTTACGATTATAGCGCTCGGGGCGCTCGGGGTGCTCGGGGTGCTCGGGGTGCTCGGGGTGCCGGCGGTGCTGGCGGTGCTGGCGGTGCTGGCGGTGCCTTCGACGATACGAAAAGGGGCGTTTGTGTCGGACAACATTGGTTTTATCGGACTCGGTGTCATGGGGAAGCCCATGGCAGGACATCTCATCAAGGCGGGTCATCACCTGACCGTTCACAACCGCAGCCGAGGCGCGGTAGACGAGCTCGTCACGGCCGGGGCAAGCGCGGCCGCCTCGCCCGCCGACGTCGCCCGCGCCTCGACGATCGTGATCACGATGCTGCCCGACACGCCCGACGTCGAGCGCGTCCTGACGGCTCCTGACGGTGTCCTCTCCGCGCTCCAGAGGGGGGCAATCGTCATCGACATGAGCAGCATTTCGCCGGTGGCCACGGAAAAACTGGCGTCGCTGGTCGCCGAGAAAGGCGGGTCGATGATCGACGCGCCGGTGAGCGGCGGCGAGATCGGCGCGATCAACGCGCAGCTGTCGATCATGTGCGGCGGCGACGAGGCGGCGTTCAACCGGGTAAAGCCGATCCTGGCGGCGATGGGCAACCCGGAAAAGATCGTCTATATCGGGCGATCGGGCGCCGGTCAGATCTGCAAGGTCTGCAACCAGATCGCCATCGGCGGCGCGCTCGCCGGGGTCAGCGAGGCGTTCGCGCTCGCGAAGAAGGCCGGGGTGGATGCGGCGCGCGTGCGCCAGGCGCTGCTCGGTGGCTTCGCGGCGAGCCGCGTCCTGGAGGTGCACGGCGAGCGGATGCTGGTCGACAACTACAAACCGGGCTTCCGCGCGCGGCTGTATCAGAAAGACATGCGGCTGGCGAACGAAGCGGCGGCGGCCAACGGCGTCTCGATGCCGGCCAACGCGGTCGTGGCGCAGTTGCTCAACGCGCTGATCGCGTCGGGAGGCGGCGACCTGGACTACGCGGCGCTGGGAACGGTGTTGTTCAAGCTGGCGGGCAATTCCTAGCGACGCCAGGAACGGGGCCCAGATCGTGTTTTGCGCTTCAACGCTCGTCGATTGGCCCAAGCACCGGCTTGACGTCCACGATGGGCGTGCCGTCGAGCGCTTCGAGGTTGCGGACCCGAACCCTGGTGCCGTCGATGGACACGATATGGACGCGGTGCAGCCCGATCGGATTCGGCCGATCCGGGGAACGCGTGCTGAATACGCCGGTCAGCGGATTGCTCCGATCGCCCCTGGGATGAACCGCCAGTACGTCGCGGCGTGCGCGATCGAGCCAGGTGAGCAGGATGACGTCGGTGCCGGCCTGCAGGTCGCGTATCCCCTGGCTCATCTCGGCATCGAACACGAGCCACGCGTCCGGCGATCCTTCGTCGCCCTGCCTGGGAGCTGCGGCGCGATCGACGAGCGGAGACTCGACGGTTCCTATCGGCCGTATCTCGTAGCGAGATGTGGTCACCAGGCGCGAGGATACGACACGGGGCGGGTCGATCGCTAGGCGCGCGCCGACTGGACAGCACGCCAACCCGCGTCGGCGAGCACCACGGAGGTCTCGATCTGGCGCTCCGGCACCTTCCAATATTTCTTCAGCAAACGGTTCTTGTCCTGAGGGTCAACGACCATATAGCCATGCTTTTCGTAGAAGCGGATCGCCCACACCGCATCGGCCCAGGTGCCGATCAGCACCGGGCGATCGGTCATCTTCCGCAGATGCGAGAGTAGAGCCGCGCCGATCCCGCGGTGCCGGCTGGGGGTGCGAACGTAGGCGTGGCGGATGAGGGTGACGTCCTGGACCGGTTGCAGGCCCATCACCCCGGTCAGGGTACCGTCCTCTTCGTATCCCCAGAACTCGACGCCGTCGGCGATCTCGTCTCGCAGCCTCTCGCGGGACATGTACGGCTCTGTCCAACGATCGGCGGGGATGATGCCCTTGTAGGCCTGCGCGCCGTCGTTGATGATGGCCCAGATCAGATCGAAGTCGTGGTCGTCGCAGGGGCGAATCACGAGGGCGTGGCCAGGTCGCTAGTGTTTGCAGCAGTCGCGTTCGCCGGCGCAGCAGTCGGGGCGCACGGGCGCGCCGTCTGGCCCGAAGCCGCGCTGCGTCTCCGCGCACCAGTAGGCGGTCGAGTCGTACTCGTCGTAGAACGCGAACTCGTCGGGATCGGGTCCTGCGGTCACGAACATTCCCTTGTGGCGGATGTTCAGGCAGTGGACGCCGTGCGTCAATTTGGGCGAGGTGAGATGATCCATAACTCTGGTTACCTGCATTGGATAATCGAGCTTCACACTGTCTTCAGCCCCGCCGCTGCCAACACGGCACGCTTGACGGCGGTTCTGGCGATCTGCACCTTGTATGCATTGCCACTCATCGGCTTCGCCTCGGCGACCGCGGCCTCTCCCGCCGCCGCGGCGGTCTGCTGGTTGAGCGGCTTACCGGCCAGCGCGCCTTCGGCCGCCCTCGATCGCCACGGAATCGGCGCCACCGCGCCGAGCACGACGCGCGCAGACGCAATCGTGTTCCCGTTCATCGTCAGCACCACGGTGGCGAATGCGAGCGGCCAGTCGTGCGACTGCTTGTAGCGGACCTCGTAGTGCCCGTGCCTCACGTTGCCGGGTGCCGGCAGGATCACGTGGGTCAGGATGTCTTCGTCCTCGAGCACGTTTTCCTTGAGCACGTTCTGCAGCGTCGGCAGCGTGAAGTAATCGGCGGCGGGGATCTCGCGCTCGCCGTTCGGGCCGAGCACGCGGAAGGTGGCGCCGTAGGCGACCAACGGCACTGCCAGGCTCGAGGGGTGGACAATGTGGCTCGGACCTTCGTTGCCAAAGATGGCGTGATACTGATTCTCGCCGTTGACCGCGAAGCAGCGCGATCCGCCCTTCTTGAAGCAGACGAACTCCTCGTTGCGGTAATACCAGCAACGCGGGCGCTGGTTGAGGTTGCCGCCGACGGTCCCCTGATTCCGGATCTGCGGCGTGCCGATCTCGATCGCCGCGGCGTTGAGCGCGGGATAGAGCTTGGCGACCAGCGCGTGCTCGAACAGGTCGACGATCTTCACCGCCGAGCCGATCTTCATCCCGCCGTCAGGCGTCGAGGTGATCGCGGCATCGAGCCCTTTGACGTTGACCAGGCGATCCGGCGAGTCGATGTAGTCCTTCATCCGCGCAAGCAGATCCTGGCCGCCGCCGATCGGCGCGGCGATGCCGTCGATCTTCAGGGCCGCCACCGCCTCGCGCTCGGAGGTCGGGTTGACGTAGGCAAAGGCCTTCAATTCGTCCCTCCTGCTCTTTCCTGTTCGATCGCCGCCAGGACCTTGTGCGGGTGCAGCGGCAGGCTGCGGATGGTGGCACCGGTGGCGTTGCGCACCGCGTTGGCGATCGCCGAGGCGGTCGACACCGTCGGCGGCTCGCCGATGCCGATGACGCCGCGCTCCGGCATGTTGTTCAGCATGATCTCGATCTTCGGGACGTCGGACATCCCGGCCAGCAGGTACATTTCCATGTTCGGGTTGACCATCTGGCCGGTGACGCGGTCGAGGATTCGATCCTCGAACAGCGCGAAGTTGATCGCGGCGATGACGCCGCCGTAGGCCTGGCTCTCCGCGGTCAGTTTGTCGACGATCAGGCCGCAATCCTGAATGGCGAGGATGCGCGTGACCCGGACGATGCCGGTCTCGATGTCGACACTGGCTTCGGCGAATTGCACGCCGCTGGTTCCGGACCCGGAAAGGCCGTCCTCCCATTGACCGTCGACCGAGATTGGCTCGGTGCCGATCAGCTTGCAGGCATCCTTCCACGCCAGCCCTTTCGACGGCGTGCCCTTGACGAACACGCGGCCGCCCTCGGCGACAAGATTCGCGGCGGTGGACCCGAGGGTCGGCGCGACCTTCTCGAACAGCGCATCACGGGCCAGCACAGACGTGACTCTGATCGCGGGCATCGCCGACGCGGCGGTGGTGCTGCCGCCCGAGCCGCCGCTGAACGGCAGCGTCGAATCGCCGATCTCCGGCTTGACGGCGCTGGTCGGCAGGCCGAGTGTTTCGGCCGCGACGATGGCCACGATCGTCCGCGTGCCGGTGCCGATGTCCTGCGTGCCGCACTTGATCACGACGCCGCCGTCGGAGGTGATGTCCATGTGCGCGTGCGAGCCGCGGCCCGCGCCTCCCCACCGGTGCGCCGACACGCCCATGCCGGTCTTGATCGGCCCGGGCGTGGGATCACCGGTCGCGTGGCGCTTGTCCCAGCCGAACGCCTTGGCGCCGCGCGCGAAGTACTGCGCCCACATCGCGTTGGGCGCGGCTGGCGGCAGATTCTTCACGCGGAACGCCACCGGATCCATCTTCACGCGATCGGCGAGCTCATCCATCAGGATTTCGGTCAGGAAACAGCCCTGCGGATGGCCCGGCGCGCGCATCGCGCGCTGCTGGCCGGCGTTGATGAACACGTCCTTGTGAGTGCGCTTGCGGTTCGGGAAGTTGTAGATGTACGGCAGCGGGAAGCCGCTCGGCGCGCCGGCGCCGCCGGTGCCCCAGCTCTGGGCGTCAAACGCGGTCAGCGTGCCGTCGGCGGTCACGCCGGCACGGATGTGTGCGGTCGCCGACGGACGGTTGCCGGTGTCGAGATGTTCTTCCTTGCGATCGAGCATCAGCTTGACCGGCGCCTTGGCCAACCTCGCCAGCCTGGCGCAGATGATGCCCTGCGCGTCGGGAGCGAACTTGCTGCCGAAGCCGCCGCCCATGTACTGGGTGATGGTGTGAACGTCGGCCTGCGGGATACCGAGCCCCTGCGCGAATCCCTGGGCGCTCTGGATCACCGCCTGCGTCGAGATCCACGCCGTCAGCTTGTCGCCGTTCCACTCGCAGACGGTGCCGTGGGTCTCGAGGCAGACGTGGCCGATCACGTGCGTGGAGTAGGTGGCCTCGACGATGTGCGCCGCATTAGCGAAGCCGGCGGCGAGGTCCCCGGTTTCTTCGGCCGTCCCCTGGCGGGTGTTGCCGTTGGGGAACACCGCGGGCGCATCTGGCGCCATCGCCTGCTCGACGTTGGCGAAGTGCGGCAGCACCTCGTAGCGAACGCGGATCAGCCGCGCGGCGTCGAGCGCGCGCTCCTCGGTGTCGGCGGCGACCGCGGCGACCGGATCGCCCTGATACATCACCTGCGCGCCCGGTTGCACGTAGGCGAGCACCGCCCTGACCCCGGGCGCTTTTTCGGCGGCGGCGGTGTCGACCGAGACCACTCGGGCGTGCGCGTAGGGCGAACGGACCATCTTGCCGAAGATCATCCCAGGGCGGTTGATGTCGTAGGTGTAGCGCGCGCGGCCGGTGACCTTGTCGGGTCCATCGAGCCGCTTGATCGAGGTGCCAATCAGCACCGGCTTCTCGGGCCAGGCGTACTTGTTATCCACGAGCCACCTGCCTTGCTTTGAGAGCCGCTTCCATGATCCGGACGAAGGTGCCGCAGCGGCAGATGTTGCCGTCGAGCCCTTTGCTGATCTGCTCGCGCGTCGCGTTGGGGTGTTTCTCGAGCACGGCGACGGTGGCGACCACGAAGCCCGGCGTGCAGAAGCCGCACATCAGCCCGTCGGTGTCGCAAAACGCCTGCTGCACGGGGTGCAGCGTCCCATTCGCCGAGGCGAGGCCGTCGACGGTGCGAATCTGTTTACCCTGCACTTCGATCGCAAGCGTCGAGCACGAGTAGACCGTCCGGCCATCGACGATCATCGTGCAGGCGCCGCAGGTGCCGCGGTCGCAGACCCGCTTGTTGCCGGTGAGATCGGCGCGATTGCGGATCGCATCGAGCAGCGTCACGCGCGGTTCGATCTTCAGCTCGACCCGCTTGCCGTTGACCATCAGGGTCACCGGCACCTCGCCAGGACCGGCGAGGCGCGGATCGGTTTGCGCCTCGGCGACGGTGGCTGTGGTCACCGCGGTCGCGAAACTGGTCACGCCGGCGCTTTTCAAGAATTCTCTGCGGCTGACTGTCATGGGGTGAATAATACCGGGGCTGGGGGCCGGGAACTAGGGGCTGGGGGAGGCGGTTATGAACGCGAGACGTGACTTCTTGCGACAGGTTCTGCCGGTGGGTGCGCTTGGCGCCGTGGCGCTCAACAGCGACTGGCTCGAGCGGGTCGTCTCCGCGAGCGCGGGGGTCGCGGATCGGAGCCCGGCCGAGGTGGCGGCCGACGAGGGCTACTGGCGCGATATCCAGCAGGCGTTCACCCTCGATCGCACGATTATCAACCTGAACAACGGTTACACCTGCCCGAGCCCGCGGGTGGTCCACGAGGCGCTGAAGCGATATCTCGACGTGTCGAACCAGGCGCCGATTCACTTCATGTGGAACCAGCTCGAGCCCAACGTGGAGCAGGTGCGCCGCAAGCTGGCGATCGAGGTCGGCTGCGACATGGAGGAGCTGGCGATCACGCGCAACGCCAGCGAGGGACTGCAGATCGTGCAGCTCGGCATCGATCTGCAGCCAGGCGATCACGTGGTGACCACGAACCAGGACTACGGGCGGATGCTCGACACCTGGGATCAGCGGGTGCGTCGGGACAAGATCGCCGTGACCAAGATCGCGTTCCCGGTGCCGACCACCAACATCTCCGAGCTGACCGATCGGATCACCCACGCGATCACGCCGAAGACGAAGATCATCCACATCTGTCACATCACCAACCTGACGGGGCAGCTGTTTCCGGTGCGCGAGATCGCGCGGATGGCACGGGCGCGCGGCATTCAGACGATCGTCGACGGCGCGCACGCCTTCGCGCACTTCCCGTTCAAGGTGTCCGACCTCGAGTGCGACTACTACGGCTGCTCGCTGCACAAGTGGATGCTGGCGCCGGTCGGCACCGGCTTCCTGTACGTACGGCGCGAGAACATCGCCAAGGTCTGGCCGCTGACGCCGGCGGCCGCGAGCAAGGCGGACAACATCCGCAAGTTCGAGGAGATCGGCACGCACCCGGCGGCCAATCACAACGCGATCGCGGAAGCGCTCGCGTTCCACCAGGCGATCGGCACCGAGCGCAAGGCGGCGCGGCTGCGTTACCTCAACGATCGGTGGGCGACGCGTGTGGACAAGCTGCCGGGCGTGAAGATCCTGAACAGCCGTGAGCCAAACCAGGCCTGGGGTCTGTTCAACGTCAGCCTCGAGCGGGTCGACTCGCCGAGGGCCTACGAGTTCCTGTGGTCCAAGTACCGCATCATCACCGCCGCGATCAAGCGCGACGACTACCAGGGTCTGCGGGTCACGCCGAACGTCTACACCACGCTCGAGGAGGTGGACACGTTCTCGATGGCGATCGCGGACCTGCTCAAGAACGGCGCGCCGTCGACGGCGTAACGCACGGCTCAACTCTCAAGGCTCAACTCTCGGTGGGTTGAGACTTGAGCGTTCAGCGTTGAAACGTACTCTCGACCGGCAGGACGCGATAGACGCTGATCTCGGCGTGTTTGTCCTCGCGCTGCCATGGGTGCCGCGAGACGAGCGTCAGATCGGGCCGGCGATCCAGCTCAGTGACCAGCTCCTGGTAACGCGCGCCGTACAGCCACTCGCCGTGAATCACCAGGTAGCGGACGCCGTGTGACCTGATCATGTTCATCGAGGTCTCGTCCGGAAAACCTCGAACCGCGTTCACGATCTTCTGATACGACGGTGGAAAGAAACCACTGTAGCCGTTCACCAGGTACTGCCAGTGGAACGTCGAGTAGTAGAGGTATTCCGGATCTTCCATCGCGCCGGTCGGAAACTCGAAGATCACCGAGGTCGGGCCGTCACCGGCGTCGCGCACCAGATCCGCGTATGCCTGCGGCGGCTGCCGCGGCGCCGCCCACAGCTCGAGCGGGTGTGAGGCGTACTCGACGAGCATCAGCACGCCGATCAGCGTCAGCACCGCCCGCCGCAGGTTCGCGGATCGCAGGCGATCCGCGATCCGCGTCGCGCCGTAGCCGGCAAGCACCGCGAGCGAGAAGCCGACCATCAACCCCATCCGCGCCGGAATCCGGAGCGCCTTGAACGGGAGAAAGTAGTCGTAGAGGCCGCGATAGATGATGCCGTTGAAGCCCAGCGACACGTCGAAGGCGAGGATCAGGCCGAGCGCGTAGGCGAACGGCGGGGCGCGAAAGTACCCGGGCTGCGGCTGCTCGCGGGTTCGCGGCCAGACCCCGACGACCGCGAGGGCGATGGCGACGAATCCGGGAAACAACCGGCGCTCGGGATCCATGAAGCGCGCGAACACTCTCCCGTACAACGCGTTGACTTCCGGCGGCGCCAGGTAATTCCGCCAAGTCGCGCTGTTCATGGCGACCTCGCCCCGGCCGCGCTCGCCGACGACCTTGCGGGCCGCGAGATAGGCGCGTCCGACCGGCGCCATCATCACGGTCACGATCGCCGCCGCCGCCGCCAGGGCAATCAGGCGCTCCCTGGTTGGCGTCCCCCTCGCGATCAGCAGCGCTCCGCAGACGACCGACATGTAGGGGATGAGAAAGATGCCGTAGTACATGCAGGACAGCATCTGGCAGGCGGTGCAGACGCCGAGCAGCACGCCGTCGCGCAGGCGTCCGGTGTCGAGCAGGCGATGGAAGGCCCACAACGCGAGCGGGATGAACTGGGTCTGCTGCAGCTGGAGATGCGCGTAGTGATCGATGCGGTAGGGTGGAAACGCGAAGACGATGCCCGCGAGAATGGCGGCGCCGACGTGCCCGGTCAGCCGGCGCACGAGTAGCGCGACGCCCACGCCCGACAGCGCGAAGCCCGACAGGAACACGAGGTTGTAAATCAGGATCGGCGCGGCACCCAGCCATTGCAGCGGGGCGGCGAGCAGGCCCGGCACCAGCAACGTCTCCGAATACGCGAGCGTGTTGCGCTCGGGGTAGAAGATGTTGGCGTCGAAGATGTGCGCGGGCGCGTTCGGCAATTGATGCGCCACCCACGCCAGCACCCAGGTCACCATCAGCGGGTCGGCGGGATCGTGGACGCCGTCTGACATGCGCAAGACCTGCGGATAGGTCATCAACGCAGTGAGCGCGACGAAGAGCGCCAGCGTCAACGCCAGAAACGCGGCGGTGCCGAGGCCGTTCCCTTCGGCTCGGCGCGGCACTCCGGCCTCGCTCACGGCCGGCCGGTCAGATGTCACCGCTCGGCCTGAAGGATCTCGAGCAGTTCCCCGAGGGCGGCGAGCTCCTCCTGCGCGGCATGGATGATCGCGCGCCGCTCCTGCAGCGTCGGCTGCGACCAGTCTTCGCCGTCGAGCCGTACGCGGCCGGAGGCGTCGATGTCGACGACCACCGTGTCCATGGTCTCGACGTAGAGCTTCATCAGAGACCTGCGGCGGCCGCGGCGCGCTGCGCCTCGTCGACGCCGAACACGACCGTCGCCGTGGGGCTGCTCTCGGAGCCGCCGCCGTAAGCGTATTCGACGTTCACTCCGGCGTCGCTCAGCAGCCTCAACGCCGGCGCCAGCGCGCCGGGCGCGTTGGAAACCGCGGTGACGATCACGTCGCGTTCGGTCACCTGATGATGGTGGTCGCGCAGGACCGCGGCGGCGTGCACGTGGTTGTCGACCACCAGGCGCAGCTGACCGCCGGTCTCGAGCCCGATCGCCTGGACGTTGACGCGCTCGTCGGATAGCAGGCGGCAGACGGCCGCCAACGCTCCCGGGCTGTTCGCCAGACGCAGCGAGAGTTCAATTCTGATCATGCGGGGGATGATTACACAGACAAGGACACAGAGGAAAACAAAGGGCACAGAGGCTGAGCGCCGCTGTCTGTGCGACCTTGTTGACTTCGTGTGCTTGATGGTGAGCGAAGCGGGAATAGTAGAACCCCGAGGGCCCGGCGCCGCGGCGTGGCAGCCGCAGACGCCGAGCCCCCGGGTCGCGGGGCAGACCTTAGGCGAGCACCTTGATGACGACGCGGCGGTTCTGGGCGCGGCCGGCCTTGGTCTTGTTCGGCGCGACCGGCTTGTCCTTGCCGTAGCTGATGACGTTCATCTTATGCAGCGGAATCTGGTACTGCTCGTAGAGGTACCGCTTCACGGCGTCAGCGCGCGCCAGACCGATCTTCTCGTTGGTGGCCTTGTCGCCGACGTTGTCGGTGTGCCCTTCGATCTCGAGGTAGATGTTCTTCGGGTCCTGCTTCATCTGCGCGACCATCTCGTCGATTTTCGCCTTCGCCTCATCCGGCAGGGTGGTCTTGCCGAACTTGAAGTTGCCCTGGTCCTCGCTCAGGACCACTTCGTAGACGAGACGCTTGCTGGCCTTGTCGATCGCATCGAACTTGCTGTTGGCTTCGGTGCCGACCGCGTTCGCGGCCGAGTGCGCCGCGGCGGCGGCGTCGTTGGCCGCCTGCGCCGCCTGCGCGGCCGCCTGCGCCTTGGTGTCGACCTCGCCGATGCGGCCCTCGTTCCGGCGCGTCCGCTCCTGCGTTTCCTCGATGGCGCGGCCCTGTGAGTCGACTTTTTCATTCACTTCGCCGACGCTGGTGCGGACGAACTTCTTGGTTGCGCAGGCGGTCGATCCGCCCACTGCGAGTACTACGATCGGAAGTGCCACGAGAAATTTCCGGAACATGTGAGCCTCCTAATGCGCCGTCGGGCGTGATTGCCCCGCGATGTATCCACTCCGGGCCCGAACGATCAGGTCCTTGTTGCGCGCGCGGACCACGAGCGGATGCCAGCCCGGCTTGCCGCTCGATTCGAATGCGATGACGTATTGATGCCGCAGCTCGTCGATGATCTGCCGGGCGGCAACGCTGCGCTGTCCCGGCGTACTCGCCACGAAGACGTGGCCACCGGTCCACGCGGCCAGATCGGCGAGCGGGCCGGCGAAGGCAATGCTCTCGACCGAACGGGTCGAGGTATCCGACGACGGGTTGTCGATCGACGGGACGATCCCGAAGATGTAGACGGGGACGTCGATGGCGCTGGCAATCGCCGACACATCCTCGGGCTTGAGGTGGCTGGCGTTGTCAGCGCCGTCGGTCAAGACCACGACCGCGTGCCGGCGTCCCTCGCGCTCGCCGACGCGGCGCGCCGTCAGGGCGATCGCATCGTGCAGCGAGGTCGCGCCGAAGGGCACCAGATGGTTCATCGCCTCGGGCAGCGTGCGCAGGCCAACGGTGAACGGTGCCCGCTCGTCCAGATGCGTGTCGAAGGTGTAGACCGCCGCTTCGTCCCGCGACGCGTCGAGCCAGCTCAGGACGTGCGTGGCGGCCTCGCGCGCGTCCGGTAGATGGCCTTCCATGCTGCCGCTGACGTCGAACAGGACCGCGACGCTGACGGCGGCGATGTCGGCCTGCAAATCGGCAATCGGGCGCGTCCGACCCCCGTCCACGACCTCGAAATCACGCGCGGTCAGATCGAGGACAAACCGCCCCTTCGGGTCGCGCACCACAGCAGCGATGCGGACCATATCCACACCCGATTTGAACGACGCGATCGGCGGCGTCGGGACCTGTCCCCTGACGCCATCCGCGCTCAGGACGAGCGTCAAAAGAGCGCCACTGATGATGAGCCTTCTCCGCGTCACGTCGTCCGTTAGTGCTAGACGCTTGCCATCTGGTGAAAGACTTTGTTTTCAACGTTTTATCTCAATGAAGGCCTTCACGACATGCAGCCAATGACTATCCAGTCGCGTAACAATTACTCTGGCAGGTCATCAATTACATGGGGTGGAGCAGGTCCGGAGCGACCGAGGACGCCTCCGGTTCGAGTCCTGGTAAGCCTCGGTTCGAGTCCGAGTAAGATCGCCCGGTGACGACCGCGAAGGCTCAAACGCCCATCCGGACGGCCGCCCGCGTCAACCGTTTCACCTATGCGATCCGCAACATCGTCGCGGAAGCGCAGAAGGTCGAGGCGACTGGCAGGCGCGTCCGCTATCTGAACATCGGCGATCCGATCGCGTTCGGCTTCAAGACCCCGGCGCACCTTGTCACCGCGGTCGAGCGGGCGATGCGCGACGGCCACAACAACTACGGACCGTCCGCCGGCATCGCGCCCGCGCGCGAGGCGGTGGCGGAGGAGTACAGCAGGAACGGGTTTCCGATCGCCGCCGACCGCGTGTTCATCACGGCCGGGACATCGGAAGGGATCGAGCTGACGCTCGGCGCGGTGGTGGATGCCGGCGGCGAAGTGCTGGTGCCGATGCCGACCTATCCGTTGTACACCGCGGTGCTGGCCAAGCTCGACGCCACGGCAAAGTACTACCGGCTCGACGCATCGCGCGGCTGGATGCCGGATCTCGATCACCTCACGAGCCTGGTGACACCGGCGACCCGCGCGCTGGTGGTCATCGATCCCAACAACCCGACCGGCGCCGTCTACTCGACCGAGACGCGCCGGGCGCTGCTCGATTTCGCCGACCAGCACGGCCTGCTGATTCTCGCCGACGAAGTGTACGGCGATCTCGGCTTCAACGGCCCGATCGACCCCTACGGCAAGCTCGAGCCGGACGCGCCGATCATCTCGTTCTCCTCGCTGTCGAAGGCGTATCTCGCACCGGGCTGGCGGACCGGCTGGATGGCATGCGGACGCTCGCCGCGTCTGGATGAGGTGGTGGCGTCGGTACGAAAGCTCGCGGACGGCAGGCTGTGCAGCACGGTGCCGATGCAGTACGCGATCGCCGAAGCATTGACCGGTGACCGCTCGCACCAGCCGGCGTTCCGCCAGGCGCTGAAAGCGCGCGCCGATCTCACGACGTCGCGCCTTGGCGCGATGCCGGGGGTGACCTGCGTGGCGCCAACGGCGGCGTTCTACGCGATGCCGCAGATCGCTCTGCCGCCGGGGAAAACCGACGAAGACTACGTCAAGGCGCTGCTGCAGGCGACCGGTGTGCTATGCGTGTACGGGTCCGGGTTCGGTTTGCCGGCCGAAGCGGGGTTCCTGCGGATTGTGTTCCTGGCGCCGCTCGAGGAGCTCACCGAAATCTACGATCTGATGGCGAGCTTCACCGCGAACTACCTCGGCTGAGGTTTCAGATCTGAAATCCAGCATCTGAAATCTCATGGCCTCTGACCGCGAGTTCACCCGCCGGATGCTCCAGACCGTGGGCACGGTCACGGGGGTCGCGATCCTGCTGGCCCTGCTCTGGGCCGCGCGCGAAGCGCTGATGCTCGTCTACGTCAGCGCCCTCATCGCGATGGGGCTATCGCCTCTCGTCAGGCTGATCGAACGACCGACGCGGCAAGGCGGCAAACGGCGGGTGCCGCGCTGGCTCGCGATCCTCTCCATCTACCTGGTGATCGTGGCCGCGGTGGTGTTCCTCGGCCTGCTGGTCATTCCGCCGATGGTGGCGCAGGCAGCGTCGCTGTGGGGCAAGATGCCGGCCGAGTTCAACCGGCTGCAGACCTTTCTCGTCAGCCACAAGCTGATGCTGCACACGGTCACGCTCGAGGAGGCGGTGCAGAACGCGCCGAGCGGCTCCGGCGGCAATGCCGTCGGCACGGTGCTGGTCGCGATCTCCAGCCTGATCGGCGGCGTCTTCGGGCTGATCACCATCCTCATCCTGACGTTCTATCTCCTGCTCGAGGCCGGCTCGATGTTCGAGTACCTGGTGCGCTTCGCGCCGCTCGGTCGACGCGGCGACGTGGCGACCGCGGCGCGGCAGGGGGTCGCGAAGGTCAGCGCCTGGCTGCGCGCCCAGTTCATTCTCGCCGGGGTGATGGGCACTTTCGCGGCGATCGGACTGGGCCTGATGGAAGTGCCGTACTTCTACGTGATCGCGCTGGTCGCCGCGGTCGGCGAGACGATTCCGATCGTCGGCCCGGTGATCGGCGGCATCACGGCGGTGGCGGTCGCCATCACGGTGTCGCCGAAGCTGGCGCTGATGGTCGGCACCTATTTCCTGGTGCTGCACCAGCTCGAGGCGAACGTGCTGGTGCCGAAGATCATGGAGCGCAGCGTCGGCGTCAGCCCGGTGGCGGTGATGGTCGCGCTGCTGGTCGGCGGCTCGCTGATGGGGCTGGTCGGCGCGATCCTGGCGATTCCGACCGCGGCGCTGCTGTCGGTGATCATCGAGGAGGTCGCCGCCGATCGCGAGTCGCGCATTCAGCGCGTCAAGTAACGATCGAACCAGGCGACCAGCCGCTCCTCGATGTCGCGCTGGTGCGCCGGCTTGGCAATCGCGTGCCCCTCGTCGGGGTAGATCACCAGCTCGGTCGGCACGTTGAGCGCCTTCAGCGCGTGCCAGAACTCATAGCCTTGCGGCGTCGGCACCTCGGAGTCGCGATCGCCGTGGAGCACCAGCGTCGGCGTCTTCACCTTCTTGATGTAGGTCATCGGCGACGAACGCGAGTAAGCCTCCGGTTTGTCGTAGACCGAGGCGCCGAAGAACGGCAGCATCCAGGTGTCGATCTTGTTCTGGCCGTAGTAGCTCTGCCAGTTCGCAATCCCGGCGCCCGCCACCGCCGCCTTGAATCTGGTGGTCTGCGTCACCGCCCACATCGCCATGTAGCCGCCGTAGCTCCAGCCAACGATGCCGGTGCGGTTGGGATCGATCGGCGCCGCCTTGACCGCGGCGTCCACGCCGGCCTCGATGTCCTGAAGGTCGCCATAGCCGAAGTCGTTGACGTTCGCCTGGGTGAAGGCTTCGCCGCTGCCGTAGCTCCCTCGCGGGTTCGGCAGCAGCACGAAGTAACCGCGGCTCGGAAGGACCGCATTCCAGCGGCTCGGCCACGAGGGAACGCTGGCGGACGAAGGACCGCCGTGGACGGACACGACAAGCGGGTACGTCTTCGCCGGATCGAAGTTGACTGGATAGATCAGCCAGCCCTGGACCTGGTACTTGTCGCTGGTCCAGTGCAAGCTCCGCGCTTCGCCCCAGAGCGGCGCGATTGAGGTGTTGTTGCCGGTCAGCGAGGTCCAGGCGCCCAGCGGTCCGGCGTAGACCTCGGGCGCTTGCTGGAATGACTGCACCACCGCCGCCGCCACCTCGGCGCGCGCGGCCACCGATACGAAGGTCAGCTGCTGAGGCGCTGACCAGACCACGGAGCGAGCGCCGCCGCTGCCACCGACGGTCACGAGCGCGGACTTGCCGTCCACGTACTCGTTGAAAATGATCCCGCCAGGCCGCCAGGCGAGCGCGCGGGCTGAGCCTTCGAGATTCGGCGTGATGTTCTTCGCCGCGCCGCCGGCGGCGGGGACGACGTAGATGTCGCCGCCGGTCGACCCTTCGTCGCTCATGATGCCGTGAATCACGGCGATCGACTTGCCGTCTGGCGACCATCGCGGTCCGGCGATTTGCAGCGGCGGCTTCCAGATCGACGTCGTCTTACCGGTGTCGGCGCGGACGACGTAGAGCTGCGCGATCCAGTAGTTGTTGGTGCCGGAGCCCTCGACCGCTTCCGCCGCGAACGCCTGGCCGTCCGGCGACCAGTCGTAGTCGTAGACGAACATATTCGGAGGGCTGACTTCGCGCACCGAGCCGTTCGAGAGATCGACGATCGCGATCCGCTGTTCCTCGATGACGTCGCCGACGACGCCGGCGTCAGGCTTGTAGGCGACCAGGGCTCCGGTGCCTTGGGTCGAGCCGGCGACGAACAGAACGGCGATCGACTTGCCGTCGGGCGACCAGGTCGGACGCGAGAGCTGTCCGACGACGTTCGTCTGCCGGCCAGGATTGATGCCGCTGTCGGCGGCGCCGTCCCGCGGGAGCCGCATGCGCCACAGCTGGAGCTGATGTGGTGTGGCGGCGTCCGACAAGAACGCCAGGCTCTCACCGTCAGGCGACCAGGCGATGCCGCTCTCCTCGCGCGGCTTGGCCGGGTCGGCGGTGATGCGGCGCGGCTCGCCTGACGGCAGGTCGCGCATGAAAATGGCGGTAGCGCCGTCCGTTCCCAAGACGTCCTCGACCCAGGCGACCCGGCGGCCGTCGGGCGAGATCGCTGTCTCATGAAAGCCGCGGACGCGATCGAGTGTGTCGAGGACGGCACCGATCGAGCGCGGCGGCGTCTGAGCGGCAGCTGGTACAAACGGAAGGGCGGCGGTCAACACCGCTGCGAGACCGAACATCCCGAGGCGCATGGAATTACTATAATCGCGCACCGCTGTGAACATCGAACGCAAAGCGCGCGAGGACCGCAAAGAACACACAGGGTCTGCGGGCGCTGCGGGCGTGGCGTTCCTCCTCTATGTCGCGCTGACGATGGTGATGACCTGGCCACTGGTCAGGGGACTGAGTCACGACATCCCGGGTGACTTCGGCGATCCGTTGTTCACGTCCTGGGTGCTGTGCTGGGACGCTACGCATCTGGGGCGCGGGTGGTGGAGCGCGAACATCTTCGCGCCGCAGCCGCTGGCGCTCGCCTACTCCGAGCATTTCCTGCCGCAAGCGCTTCAGGTGCTGCCGATCTACGCGGTCACGAAGAACCCCATTCTTTGCTACAACCTGCTCTTCCTCTCGACCTTCGCGCTGGCCGGGCTCGGCATGTTCCTGCTCGGGCGGGAGCTTACGGGAAGCGCCACCGCCGGCCTGGTCGCCGGACTCGCGTTCGCGTTCGCGCCCTATCGCATCGCGAACATACCGCATCTGCAGGTGCTGTCGTCGGCCTGGATGCCGTTCGTGCTGTTCGGCCTGCACCGGCATTTTGCGAGCGGACGGCTGAGACCCCTCGCCGGCGCCGCCGCGGCATGGCTGGTGCAAAACCTGTCGTGCGGCTACTACCTGCTGTTCTTCACCCCGGTCGTCATCCTGTACATCGTGTGGGAGCTGACGCGCCGCCGGTTGTGGAGCGACGGCGGCGCGCTGTTGAGCGTCGTCACCGCGGTCACGATCGTCCTGGCCGCGACCCTACCGTTCCTGCTCCCGTACGTGGAGCTCCGCCGGCTCGGGTTCAGCCCGCGGTCGCTCACCGAAACGCGCCGCTTCTCCGCCGACGTCTATGCCTACTTCACCGCCGATCCGAACCTGCGTCTGTGGGGTTCGATCGCACAGGCGTGGCCGAAACCCGAGGGCCTACTGTTCCCCGGGCTGACGATCGTCGTGCTGGCGGCGTTCGGGATCGGAGGATGGGACGAAGAAAAAACCGGCACGATCGCCGGGATCGCAGATACGACGTCTGCTCCCCGGTCTTTGCGTTCTCTGCCGTTCTTTCTTGTCGTCGGCCCGGCAGCGCTCGTCGTCGCGCTGCTGCTCGGCTACTCGATCCGGCTGCCCGGGATCAAAATCACGAGCCTGCCGCGCGTGCTCGGCGTCTGCGCTGTCGCGGGCGCGATCGTGCTCGTGGTTGCGCGAGAGGCTCGGGCGAACGCGCGGCGCTGGCTGTCGTCGCCCTCAGGCATCTTCTCCGCCATCACGCTCTTCGCCTTCATCATGTCGCTCGGCCCGGAGATTCAGGCGCTGGGGCGAAGCGTGTCGACGACGAATCTGTACGCAGCCTTCTACACCCTGGTACCGGGCTTCGACGGCGTGCGCGTGCCGGCGCGCTACGCCACGATCGTGACGCTCGGCCTCGCCGGGCTGGCCGCGCTGGGCATGGCGGCCATCAACCGCCGGCGCCGCGCGGGTGCCGGCCTGGTAGCGGGGGCGCTGATCCTGGTCGAGGCGCTCGCGGTGCCGATGCCGATCAACCAGAACTCCCGGGGCTACAAACAGGCGGGCCTGTCGCCGCTACCGCCGTCAATCGGCGTTGGCGTGGCGGCGCCAGAAATCTATCGCTTCGTCTCGCAATTGCCGGCTTCAGCGGTCCTGCTCGAGTTGCCGCTCGGCGAGCCGGCATTCGACGTGCGCTACATGTTCTATTCGACGCTGCACTGGAGGCGGCTCGTCAACGGCTACAGCGGCGGCTTCCCCTCTTCGTACGAGGTGCTGACCGAGTCGCTGAAGGACGTCTCCACCCGTCCCGATCGTGCCTGGCAGGCGATCATCTCCTCTGCCGCCACGCACGTCATCGTCCACGAAGACGCCTACGCCAACGGCGGCGACCGCCGTTTCAGCGACCTCCTCAACGCGCACGGCGCGCGCGACATCGCGACTTTTGGATCGGATCGCCTTTTTCTCCTCCCGCCACGAATCCTCAACCCGTAATCCCTTTTTCCCGCCACGCCGACGAACTAAACTGAGCGGCATGCGCCGCGACCCGCTCGATTATCTGTCCCGCGAGCTTGACGCGCTCAAGCAGCAGGGACTCTACCGTCATCTCCGCATTCTCGAAGGCGAACAGAGCCACCGGAGCACGTTCGACCATCGCCAGGTCGTCAATCTTTCGTCGAACAACTACCTCGGCCTGACGACCCATCCACACCTGCGGGAGAAGGCGCTCGAGGCGGTGCGCCAGCTCGGCGTCGGTTCGGGATCGGTACGGTCGATTGCGGGCACCATGGACATTCACATGGAGCTCGAGCGGCGCCTGGCGGCCTTCAAGAAGACGGAAGGGGTCGTCGTCTTCCAGAGTGGCTTTGCCGCGAACGCCGGCACCGTCGCCGCCGTCTTATCCAAGGAAGACGTGGTGGTCTCCGACGAGCTCAATCACGCCAGCATCATCGACGGCGCCCGATTGAGCCGGGCGACGATCAAGGTGTTTCCCCACAAGGACGTGGACGCGGCGCGCAAGGTCCTGCGGGATCTGCCGGCCGGACAGCGCAAGCTGCTGATCACCGACGGGGTCTTCAGCATGGACGGCGACCTCGGCGCGGTGCCCGAGCTGTGCGCGCTCGCCGACGAGTACGGGTGCATCATGATGGTCGACGACGCGCATGCCAGCGGCGTGTTCGGGGCGAACGGGCGCGGCACGATCGATCACTTCGGCGTCCACGGCCGGGTCGATATCCAGGTCGGCACACTGTCGAAGGCAATCGGCGCGCTCGGCGGCTACGTCGCCGGCAGCAAGGCACTGATCGAGTTTCTTTACCACCGCGCCCGTCCGTTCCTGTTCTCGACCTCGCATCCGCCGTCGGTCGCGGCTGCCGGTATCGCGGCGGTCGACGTGCTCGAGCGGGAACCGGAGATCATCGAGAGGCTTTGGGAGAACACGCGCTTCTTCAAGGCGGGACTGAAGGCGCTCGGTTTCAACACCGGGCTGAGCCAGAGCCCGATCACGCCGGTGATCGCCGGCGACGGCGCGCTGGCGATGAGGCTGTCGGATCGGCTCTTTCAGGAGGGCGTGTTCGCGCAGGGGATCGCGTTCCCGACGGTCGCGCGCGACAAGGCCCGTGTGCGCACCATCGTCACCGCGACCCACACCCGCGACGAGCTGCAGTTCGCGCTTGACGTCTTCGCGAAGGTGGGCCGTGAGCTCGGGCTGATCGGAACCATGAACCCCTGAACCGGGATCGATGAACTCTTCCCCCCATCGTCCTTCGCGCCTGGCAGACTTCTTCGACTCGTACACGAGGGACCTGACCGCCGAGGATCTGCAACACCTATTCACCCGCGATACGCGCGACGCCTACAAGTTCTTCACCCGCGGCCGTGACGCCGATGCGATGCAGCGGATGCCGTGGCACCGGCGCGCCGTCGCCGAGGCGCGGGTCCTGTTTCTGGCCTTCTCGATGAAACTGTCGCCGGCGCGGCGGGTGGTGTTCGGCGGCGCGCTGCTGCTGGCGCTGGCCGGTCTCGTCAGCCTGTTCAAAGGCATCGGCATCATCACCATCGTGCGGGTGCCGTTCATCGGCGGCATCGGGGGCCCTGGCCCGCTGTTCCAAGCGGGCACGTGGTCGCTGTTGTTCGCGTTCGCGCTGATGAACCTGCTGGTCCTGCTCGAGGTCGCCGACCGACTGTCGCTGAAGAACGACCTCGAAATCGCGCGCGACATCCAACAGGCGATGCTGCCAAGCGGCCTCTACCGCGCGGCCGGGGTGGAAACGGTCGGCCTCAGCCGGCCGGCGAACACGGTCGGCGGCGACTTCTACGACATCCTGCCGCTCAACGATGGGCGGCTGGTGATTACGCTTGGCGACGTCGCCGGCAAAGGCAGTCCGGCGGCGCTGCTGATGGCGTTGCTGCTGGCGATGCTGCGCACGCTGGTGGACGAGAAGCTGGAGCCGGCCGACCTCATC
>DATASG010000134.1:0-3620 GCA_036269295.1 Vicinamibacterales bacterium
GTCGGCGGCGGCATCGCCTACAACATCGAAGAGTTCCGCGATCTCGCCGAGCGCGGCATCGAGCTCAGCCCGGTGCACGAGATCCTGGTCGAGGAATCGGTGATCGGCTGGAAAGAGTTCGAGCTCGAGGTGATGCGCGACTGCGCCGACAACTTCGTCGTCATCTGCTCGATCGAGAACATCGATCCGATGGGCGTGCACACCGGCGACAGCATCACGGTGGCGCCGATCCTGACCCTCAGCGACAAGGAATACCAGCGGATGCGCGACGCGGCGCGCAAGATCATCCGCCGGGTCGGCGTCGAGACCGGCGGCTCCAACATCCAGTTCGCCGTCAACCCGAAGAACGGCCGGATGACGGTGATCGAGATGAACCCGCGCGTGTCGCGATCGTCGGCGCTGGCCTCGAAGGCGACCGGCTTCCCGATCGCCAAGATCGCGGCCAAGCTCGCGCTCGGCTATCACCTCGACGAGATCAAGAACGACATCACCCGCCTGACCCCCGCCTCCTTCGAACCGACGATCGACTACGTGGTGGTCAAGATCCCACGCTGGAACTTCGAGAAGTTTCCGCAGGCGGACCGCACCCTGACCACGCAGATGAAGTCAGTGGGGGAGGCGATGGCGATCGGCCGCACCTTCAAGGAAGCGTTCATGAAGGGGGTGCGCTCGCTCGAGCTCGGGCGCAGCGGCCTGATGTTCGCGCCGTCGAGCGTGGACGATGAGGATGACGCGGCGCTGCGCAAACGGTTGGCGATTGCCACCGATCGGCGGATGTGGGATCTCTTCCGCGCCATCGGCCGCGGTTGGACGGTCGAACAGCTGCACGAGATCACCAAAATCGACCGCTGGTTCCTGCAGCAGTTCATCGAGATCGCCGGGATGCGGCAGGCGGCGAAAGCCACAGGGCTGAAGGGCATCGACGCCGGAAGGATGCGGACGCTGAAGCGCGCCGGCTTCGGCGACCAGGAGCTGGCGCTGGCGCTGGACGAGAAGGAGAGCGCGGTCCGCGACCAGCGCGAGAGCCAGGGCCTCAAGCCGGTCTACAAGCGCGTCGACACCTGCGCGGCCGAGTTCGAATCGTTCACGCCGTATCTGTACAGCACCTACGAGCAGAGGTGCGAGGCGAACCCGAACGCCCGGAACAAGGTCGTCATTCTCGGCAGCGGCCCGAACCGGATCGGCCAGGGCATCGAATTCGACTACTGCTGCTGTCATGCGTCCTTCGCGCTGAAAGAGGAAGGGCTCGAGACGATCATGATCAACTGCAACCCGGAAACGGTGTCGACCGACTACGACACCGCCGACCGGTTGTATTTCCAGCCGCTCACCTTCGAGGACGTGATGGCGGTGATCGAGACCGAGCGCTCCGCCGGCGGCGACGTGTCGTGCCTGGTGCAGTTCGGCGGGCAGACGCCGTTGAAGCTGGCGCTGGCGCTCCAGGAGGCCGGGGTCAAGATTCTCGGCACCTCGCCCGACTCGATCGATCTGGCCGAGGATCGCAAGCGCTTCTCGGCGCTGCTTGAAAGCCTGGAGATCACGCAGCCGGCCAGCGGCACCGCCACCTCGAAGCAGGAGGCGCGGGAGGTCGCGGCGACGATCGGGTTCCCGGTCGTGGTGCGGCCGTCGTACGTGCTTGGTGGGCGCGGCATGGCGATCGTCTACGACGTCAACACGCTCGACCGTTACATGACGAACGCGGTCGACGCGTCGCCAGAGCATCCGGTCCTGGTCGACAAGTTCCTGGAGGATGCATTCGAGTTCGACGTCGACGCGATCGCCGACGCGACCGGCGCGGTCGTCATCGGCGGCATCATGGAGCACATCGAGGAAGCGGGCATCCACTCCGGCGACAGCTCGTGCGTGGTGCCGCCCTTCATCTGCCCCGAGCGGCATCTGGCGACGATCCGCGATTACACCCGGCGCGTGGCGCGGGCGCTGAAGGTGATCGGCCTGATGAACGTGCAGTACGCGATCAAGGACGATGTGGTCTACGTGCTGGAGGTGAATCCACGGGCGTCGCGGACGGTGCCCTATCTGTCGAAGGCGGCCGGCGTCTCGCTGGCGAAAGTGGCGGCGAAGGTGATGGCCGGGCGGACGCTCGCCGAGCTCGGGTTGACCGACGACATCCAGGTCGCCGGCGTGTTCGTGAAGAGCCCGGTGTTCCCGTTCGTGCGGTTCCCCGGGGTCGATACCATCCTGGGTCCGGAGATGAAGTCGACCGGCGAGGTGATGGGCGGATCGACGAACTTCGGGGTCGCCTTCGCGAAAGCGCAGCTGGCGGTCGGACAGCGGCTGCCCGAGCGGGGCACCGCGTTCGTGAGCGTCAACAACGACGACAAGGCCAACCTGCTGCCGATCGCGCGCGACCTGGCGGAGCTCGGGTTCCAGCTGATCGCGACCCGCGGCACGGCGGCGTATTTGCGCGCCTATGGGCTCGAGGTCGACGTCATCTACAAGGTGAACGAAGGGCGGCCGAACATCGCGGACGAGATCGTCAACCGCAAGGTCGACCTGGTGGTGAATACGCCGCTGGGACGCGAGTCCTTCTTCGACGACCGCACGGTGCGCCGCGCGGCGATGATGCACCAGGTTCCGTGCATCACCACGCTCACCGGCGCCGCCGCCGCCGTCAGCGCGATCCGGGCGCTGCGGGAACAAGGGCTCGGGGTGCGGGCGCTGCAGGACTATTACGCGGGAATTTCAACGGAGAAGGTGTAGAAGGACCGGACCCACCAGGCTACAGCCGCCGAGGCGCGTTGATTCCTTCATGAGAAGGAGGAGCTCCTACGCCTGATGTTTCAGCCGCTGCCACTCCGTCTCGAGCTCGTCGAGCGTCAGGTCCTTCATCAGCCGCCCTGACGCGGTGACCGACTGTTCGAGCTTCCCGAAGCGCCTGGTGAACTTGTCGTCCGCTTTCCTGAGCGCGGTCTCCGGCTCGATCCCCAGCCTTCGCGACAGCTGCGCGATCGAGAAGAGCAGGTCGCCCATCTCCTCCTCAGCCCTCGCCTGGTCGAGCGGGGCCGCCGCCTCGATCACCTCGCGCAGCTCGTCGACTTCCTCCTGGATCTTCGCGACCACGTCGCGGGTGGTGCTCCATTCGAAACCGACCGACGCGGCGCGGGTGCCGATGTGGTAGGCGCGGAGCAGTGCCGGCAGGGCCGGCGCGATCCCGCTCAGCAGCGTCGTCGGCTTCGCGTTCACTCGCCGTTCCTGCGCCTTGATCTCTTCCCAGCGCACCTTCACCTGCCCCGCCGAGTCGATCGCCGCTTCACCGTCGTTTCTCGCAAACACGTGCGGGTGGCGCCGGACCAGCTTGTCGGCGATGCTCTTGAGCGAGTCGGCAATGGTGAAGTGCCCGGCTTCGGATTCGAGCTGGGCCAGAAACACCGCCTCGAACACGAAGTCGCCGAGCTCCTCGCACAGCGCACCGTGATCGTGCGCGTCGATCGCCTCGATCACCTCGTACGTTTCCTCGAGCACGAACGGCTTCAGCGTGTCGATGGTCTGCTCGCGATCCCAGGGACAGCCGCCGGGGCCGCGCAGCGTCGCCATGATCTCGACCAGGCGTGTGAAGGCTTCGGCGGCGCGCAACGCATCAGACATGCCGGAAATGGTAA
>DATASG010000135.1:0-8225 GCA_036269295.1 Vicinamibacterales bacterium
TATTCCTCCGCCAGCGCGGTGTCGCGGATCGACGCGCCGCCGGGGGCTTTGGCCGGCGGCGCCTGGCGCGCGCTGTCGGGACGGCGAAGGGCGATGATCTTCGCCGGCGCCGCCTCGAGCCTGAAGTCGAACTCGAGCTGCCCCTGCCGCGCCGCCATCAGCGCGCGGACGACGCTGCCGAAAGAAAGACCCTGGGAGAGCCCCTCGCTCGCCTGCTTGATCACCGCCAGATCGGGAAACGCGAAGAACGTCTCGGCGTTGGTCCGCAGCACCGGCCGGAGAGCGCCGCATTTCACCAGATAGCGCAGGTGATCCTCACGCAGCGCGCGATAGCGCGCGAGCACATCGCGCAGCGCGTGATACTGGCGCTTCAGCGTGTCGGGCGTGACGACGCCGGCCAGCCGGCAGAATTCCTCCTCCGTCAGGATCCGAATCCGACGCGCTGCGCCCGGCAGCGCATTGAGATCTTCCGCGCGCTTGAGTTTGTTCGACTTCTCGCGCACGCTGCGGCTCGATCCGGGCAGCCGCTCCTCCGCCGCTTCCTCGGAGGTGGTCGGCGGACCGAACCCTTCTGCTCCAATCACCACCATCGTCGTCTTCGCGTTGACATCGTCGGCAGTCGCGCCGCCGAGACGGGTGACGAGCTGGCGCGCTTCAGTACGTCCGAGCGAGCTGAGCTTTCCGGTAAAGACGACGAGCTGTCCCGCGAGCGGGACACTCGACTCAGGTGAGGATGAGGGCAAACGGCCTCTCCGACTGCATGGCTGGGGAGCTGAAACCGTTCCAAGATGATAGAGAATAGGGGGGAAGTCAAGAGAAAGTCTGAAGTACGAAGTACGAAGTACGACGCGCGAGCGCAGTTTCGCGCGCACGTGCTTGCTTCGTACTTCGGACTTCGGACTTCGGAGTTCTGAGTTCTGAGTTGTAAGTTCCTCCTCTACCCTTCAGTCCACCGGAATCGGCTCGCGGCAATCGTCCAGAAGGCAGCGGCGAACCCGAACAGCACCACCATTGGCACCAGCGCGCCGCTCAGGCCGATGCCGCGCCAGGTCATCGCGTCGAGGCCGTCGACCGCCCACCGCACCGGCACCACCAGCGTGAACTGCTGCAGCCAGGCTGGAAAGATGAAGGTCGGCACCCACGCGCCACCCAGCATCACCATCATCAGCACCGCCAGCGTCGTCACCCCGCGCGCGGTGGCGGGAGAGTTGCCGAGCGCCGCGACCACCAGGCCGAAGGTCGAGGCCATGACCGCGCACGCGATCGAGATGCCGGCGAAACCGATCAGGCTCCCGTGAATGCGGACCTTGAAGACGACCATCGCGAAGCCGAACGAGACCAGGAGAATCATCAGCGAGATCAGCGCCCCGCTGACCGCCTTGCCGACCAGCAGCGTCGCCTTCGAGATCGGCGCGCTCCGCAGGCGGCCCCAGAGTCCTCGCTGCCGCTCCAGCAACATCTCGACGCCGATGTTCGCCATCGCGAACAGCAGGAACTGGATCGCCATGCCTGCGAACGAATGCGCGTAGCCGTTGTAGGCCACCTGCTCCCCGGCGGTCATCGCCTCTTCCTTGACCGTGTACGGCATCGTGATGCCTCCGCGCCGGGACTCTCGCGCCGTGCCGTCGGCCGGCAGCTCCCGGTAGTACTTCTGCACCGAGCGCAGCATCTCCACCAGCCGGCGTTTCTCGTCCGCGGGTATCGACGTCGAGCTCTGGATCTGCGGCAGCGTCTTCTCGATCTGCTGCTCGCCCTGTGCGCCGCCGAACATCTCACGGCTGACCGATTCCATCACATGCTGCGTCAGCACGCCGCGCACCATCGCCAGCTCGACGTTGCGCGACGGATCGTAGAGGAATCCGAGCACCGGCTTCTCGCCGTCACCAAAGAAGGCCGAGCCTGCCGCCTCGCCGAATCCCTTTGGGATCACGACCGCGACCGACGTCTTGCCGTTCCTGACCAGGGTGCGCGCCTCGTCTTCCGCCAATGTCGCCACTTTGAGATTCCGGTCGCCCTGCGCGCCGGACAGGATCGCCTTCGAGATCGCGCTGCTGTCCTGGTCGACGACCGCGATCGAAATCTTCGCCGGCTCGTTGTTGTTGCTCGGGCCGGCGAAGATCGACCCGAAGAACGAGGCGATCGCAATCGGCACCACGAAGCTGACGATGACCGATCGCCGGTCGCTGAAGAACAGCTGCAGATCCTTGCGCACCATCGCCAGAAGCGGGATGACAGCCATCAGTCGCGCAAGCTCCTTCCGGTCAGCATCAGGAATACCGATTCCAGCGTCGCCGTGCCGCCGCCCACGCCGACGACACGCGTCTGCAGCCCCGCCAGCGTATCCTCCGCGATCACCTTGCCGTGGTCCATGACCACGATGCGATCGGCGAGTCGCTCGACCTCTTCCATGTAGTGGGTGGTGTAGATCAGCGCCTTGCCGCGCCCTTTGAGCGTCTCGAGGTTGTCGAAAATCGCGTTCCGGCTCTGCGGATCGACGCCGACCGTCGGCTCGTCGAGCAGCAGCACGTCGGGATCGTGCAGCAGGCCTGCGGCGAGATTGAGCCGCCGTTTCATGCCGCCGCTATAGGTCGAGACGCGGTCGTTGACGCGATCCGACAGGCCGACCAGATCCAGCGCCTTCTTGATCGCCTGGTCGAGCGCCGCGCCCGACAGGCTGTAGAGCGCGCCGAAGAATCGCAGGTTCGCCCGCGCGCTGAGCTCGTCGTAGAGCGCCAGATCCTGCGGCACCAGGCCGATGCGGCGTTTCTTGGGATCGGTATCACCGCTCAACCTCGCGCCTTCAACCAGCACATCGCCTTTCTCAGGCGTCACCAGCCCCGCAATCATCGACACCGTCGTCGTCTTGCCGGCGCCGTTGGGGCCCAACAGCCCGACCAGCGTGCCGCGCTCGACGGCGAAAGACACGTCGTCGACCGCGACCAGCGGGCCGAACGATTTTCGAAGGTGATGGATGGTCAGCATGCCTGCAGGCATCTTGTCACAGCCCGCCGGGTGGCAAGCGCTTTCCCGACCAGCGGCAGGTCTTACCGGACGAACGGTATGCCGGCCGTTCCTACTCGGACAACGCCACGATCGGATCGATGCGCGTCGCGCGGCTTGCCGGCAGGGCGCACGCAGCCACGGCCACTGCCGCGAGGATCGCCGTGACCGCGGCCAGGACGACCGGATCCGCGGCGCTGACGCCGAACAGCTGGCTCTCCAGGCTCCGCCGCAGGACGATCGCCCCAACCGCGCCCATCACGAGGCCGCCGGCAACCAGCACCAGGCCCTCGCGCAGCACCAGCTCGAAGATGGCGCCGGCGCTGCTGCCGAGTGCGATGCGGATGCCGATTTCCCGTCGGCGCTGTGTGACCAGATAGGCAAGAACGCCATAGATCCCGATCGCCGACAGGAACAAGGCGATCGCGCCGAAGCCGAGCGACAGCAGCACCGGCGAGCGGCGGCTGAGAAGCGACTTCTCCAGCCGCTGATCCATGGTCTGGATGTCGAACACCGGCAGCTCGCGATCGAGGCCGTTGAGCACACCGCGCACGGCGCTGGTCAGCGAGAGCGGATCGCCGGCGGTCTTCACCGCGAACGTCAGGCCGTTGGGCGGATCCAGATCGGTCGAAAAGAAGTAAGCGCCGACCGATTTGCCGCCCTCGGTGAGATCGTGAAGCTTGATGTCGGCGACGACGCCGACCACTGTGTAGAACACGGTCTTCTCGGTGATCGCGGTCAGGTCGCCCTTCGACACGTCGGTCGGCCGGTACATCCGGCGGCCGATCGGATCCTCGCCGGCCCAGAAGCGCTTCGCGAGCGTCTCGTCGACAATGATCGATCCTGGCGAGACCGGTCGGCCGCTGATCGCCGGGTTGCCGGCCGTGAGGGGACCGTCGCGGTCGTCGAAGTAGCGGCCGCGCACAAGATGGGCGCCGATCGCTTCGAAGTACCCTGGTGAGGCGTCTACCTGGCTCGGCGAGATCACCGACTCGCCCGGCTTCATCTGATAGCCTTCGGCGAAGATCACGCTGTCGCTGTGGTTGCCGCCGAAGGGAATGGTATCGGTCGCGCCGACGGCCGTCACGCCGGGGAGCGCTCGCAGCCGCCGCAACGCTTCGTGTGTGAAGCCGATCAGCGACTTGTCGTCGCCGTACCGCGCGCGCGGCAGGCTGATCGCGGCGGTGAGCACGCCGTCCGGATTGAACCCCGGCTGCACCGCCAGGACGCGCCGAAAGCTCGCAAATAGCAGGCCGGCGCCGATAAGCAGCACAAACGCGAAGCCGACTTGTGCCACTACCAGCCCTCGGCGTAGCGTGCGCGCGCCTCGACCCGCCGTCCCGCTGCGCCCTTCCTCGCGGAGCACGATCGTCAGGTTCGCCGGCAGCACGCTCGCAACCGGAATCAGGCCGAGCATGAGCCCGATGGCGCAGGCCACGGCCACGGTGTAGGCGACGACCACGCCGTCCAGCCGGATCTCCTCGCCGCGTGGAAAATCCTGGATGTTCACGGTGCCGAGCAGGCGAAGCGCGGCGTAGCCGAGCGCGAGCCCTGCCGCCGCCGCGACGGTCGTGAGGATGGCGCTTTAGGTGACGAGTTGCCTGGCGATGCGCCATGTGCCGGCCCCGAGCGCGAGGCGCGTGGCGAGCTCCTTCAGCCGGGCGCGCGACCGCACCAGCACCAGGTTCGCCACGTTCACGCAGCCGATCAGCAGCACGAACAGCGCTCCGCCCCACATCAGGTACAACGTCGGCTTGATCTCGTGCACCAGCGTCTCCTGCAGGGGATCGACCGTGGTGTGAAAGCCGGCGTTGATGAGCAGGGGCTTCAGCTGCGGAAACTGCTCGAGGTTGCGCGCGTTGAGCGCGTCGATTTGCTGTTGAGCGCGCTGGATGCCCGCACCCGGCTTGAGCCTGCCGATGTTCTGGAAGCTGTTGTTGTGCCTCTGTTCGTCGCTCTTCTGCTGCGCCGTGAACGCCAGCGGACGCCACAGCATCACCGTCGGGTTCAGGAAATAGAAGCCTTGCGGCATCACCCCGATGACCGCGAACGGTTGCCCGTCGATCCGGATGTCCTTGCCGACCACCGCCGGGTCGCCGCCGAACTGCGACTGCCACAGCGCGTAGCTCAGCACGACCTTCTTGTCGTTGCCGACCTCGCCTTCCTCCTCGCTGAACGTGCGGCCGATCGCCGCGCGGATCCGAAGGAGCCGGAAGAAGGACGGCGTGACCCGCGTCACGCGAACACGGACCGGCGTGCCGTTCTGGTCGATGCTCTGGTTCGCCCCGTTGTAGAGCGCCTGTTCCTCAAAGACATCCGTCTCGCGCAGGCGGTCGTAGTAGTCTGGTACGCCCGAATTTCCTCCGGCCGCCGCTGCGGCGCCGGCGCCCGGATAGGCGTTGCCCATCAGGACGATGCGCTCCGACTCAGGTACCGGCAGCGGCTTCAGCAGCACGCTGTGAACGACCGAGAAGAGCGCGGTGTTGGCGCCGATGCACAGTGCCAGCGTCAGCCCGGCCGTCAGCGCGAATACCTTGTCACGCCACAGCAGCCGCAGCCCCACGCGGATGTCGGACATCATACCTGTCGATAGACGTGGAGCGGCGGCGCGAAGTTCTCTCGATCTTCCTCGGTTTGTCCCTCCCCCGGTTCATTCGATGCGCAGCGCTTCCGACGGGTCGACGCGGGAGGCGCGCCAGGCGGGGATGAGGTTGGCGAACGCCGAGACGGTGAGCAGGAGCACCGCCGCCCCTCCCCACGAGAACGGATCCCCGACGCTCACCCGGTAGAGGACGCCCGAGATCTCGCGCGCGGCCAGGACAGCGACAATGCCGGTGACTGCGCTCCCGGCCAACAGGCCGGTGACCGCCACCACGAGCCCCTGCCGCATCACCAGCCGGACCACCGCGCCGGGACGCGCCCCCAACGCGACCCGGATCCCGATCTCTCTGGTGCGGCGCGCCACGGAATACGCGATCACGCCGTACAGCCCGATCGCCGCCAGCAGCATCGCCACCAACCCGACCCCGCTCACCAGCCATGCGCTCGCGCGCATCGGGAACAGCGTCGCATCCACCTGCATTTCCATGGTCTGGTTCTCGACCAGCACAACGTTCGGATCGAGCGCCAACAGCTCGCGGCGCATGTCACGCAGCAGTGCATTGGCGTCGCCCCGCGTGCGGGCGATGATCGCCGAGTACCCGCCCGGCCGCTGCGTCCGCGGAATCTGGAGGAATGGCGTCGGCAGCTCGCTGAGCGTCTTCACCTTGTGATCGGCCGAGACGCCGACAACCTGGAAGGGTGGCCCCTCGCCACCGCGGGTGTGGAAGATCTTGCCGATCGCGCTTTCGCCGGGCCAGAACCGGCGCGCCAGCGTTTCGTTGACGATCGCGACCCGCGGCGTGTCGGGACGATCGGCATTCGTGAACTCCCGGCCCTCGACGATCCCCACCCCCAGGGTCTTGAAGTACTCGGGTGAGACCGTGGTCACTTCGACCGAATCACCATGCTCGCCCGGACGGTGGCGTCCCGGGACCCAGATCTCCCAGTTGTTGGTGTTCAGCTGCAGCGGCACGCGGGAGGCAAGCGCCGCCGACTCCACGCCCGGAATCGCCGACACTCGGTCGATCGCATTCTGGTAGAAGCGCTGACTCTGATCCGCCGTCAGCTTCAGCATCGAGGTGTCGGTGGACACGATCGCCAGCCGGTTGACCGCGAAGCCCGGATTGGTGCGCTGCGCCGCGATGAAGCTCCGCGTCAGCAGCGCCGCGATCACCAGCAGCAGCGCCGTGATCGCCATCTGTCCGGCAACCAGCGCGTCCCGCAGCGTCCAGCGGCGCCCGGCCGACTGCGAGCCGGTGACCTCGCCGCGCAGGTCGGCGACCAGGCTCGCCTTGGTCGCCTGCAGTGCCGGCGCCAGCCCCGCGAGCAGCGACGCCAGAAAGGTCGCGCCGAGCGTGAACGCCAGCACCCGGCCGTCGATCCGCAGGTCGAAGGCGAGGGGAATCGGCAGCGGCAGGCTGAGCGCCGCCACCGCCGACGTGATCCACCACGCCAACAGCACGCCGCCGGCGGCGCCGAACGAGGACAGCACGACGGCCTCAGTGATCAGCTGGCGCATCAGCCGTCCGCGGCTGGCGCCGATGGCGAGCCGGATGCCGATTTCTTTGTGCCGGCTCGATGCGCGCGCCAGCAGCATGCTCGCGACGTTCGCGCACGCGATCAGCAGCACCAGGCCGACGACGATCATCAGGACCGCGGCAATTGGCACCAGCACCGGATCGAGTGACGGATGAAAGTGCACGTCGCCGGTCGGCTTCACGGCAATGTGCCGGTCGCGGTTGGTGGCCGGATTGTCGGCCGACAGCTGCGATGCCAGCACGGTCAGGTTGGCGCGCACCCGATCGATCGTCACCCCCGGCTTCAGGCGGCCGCGCATGAACAGCCAACGATCGGCGCGCCGATCGAGCCGCGTCGTCCCGGTCGGCGACGGCACCGCGTCGTGTAAGCCGACCGGCTCGACGTCGAGCGATGCCGACACCGGAATCCACATTTCCGGCGCCAGGATCGGCACCATGCCGCTGAAGCTCGCCGGCGCGACGCCGACGATGGTGTACGCCGAGCCGCGGATCCGCAGCGTGCGGCCGACCGCGTCGGGCGCCGAGCCGAGCTCGCGCGCCCAGTAGCGGCGGGACACCATCACCACTTTCGCCGCGCCCGGCGTATCGTCGGCCGGAAGAATCGTGCGGCCAAGCGCGGCGTTCACGCCGAAGAGCTGGAAATAGTTGCCGGTGACGATCTCGCCCATCGCCAGGCGCGAGCGGCCGTCGAGATTGAGCGCCGCGAACATCGGGCTGTAACCCACCAGGCCGTCGAACACGGCGTTCCGCGCATTCAGATCGAGATAGTCGGGATTCGAGGAGGTGCTGAACTCGACCGTGCCGGTGGAGTCGCTCGTGAACACGTCGACCAGCCGCGCCGGTTCGGTGACCGGCAGCGGCTTGAACAGCACGGCATCGACGATGGCGAAGAGCGAGGTGTTGAAGCCGATGCCGATCGCGAGCGACGCGACCGCCACCGCCGTGAACCCCGGGCTCTTGAGCAGCCACCGGACGGCATAACGAATGTCGGCGAGGAGGGACTCCAGCAAGACCGACGATTATAATCCGCCCATGAAGCACCTGTGGACGCCGTTGCTCGGTTTCGTGGCCGCGACCGCCGTCATC
>DATASG010000136.1:0-5118 GCA_036269295.1 Vicinamibacterales bacterium
GTCTGGGCCTCGAGCATTCACCTGAGGGACACATCGAGGCCGCCAAGGGACCCTGGCCGGCGCAGGCCTTCGCGAAGGAGGTCAAGCCCCGCGGCGAACCATTCACTGGCCAGGGTCGCCAGCCTCGAACGCAAAGCGCCGTCCAGCGTCGGCCGATCGAATCCGCCGCCGGAATCGGCTGCTCGAATGGGAGATCGCGGTGCGCGAAGGGGCGGGTTTGGGGTCCGAGGCTCAATTCGGCGGCGCGATCGACGCCGGGAGTTGTCACATCGCCAAGGGCACGCCGGAACCGACAGACACGCTCACGCAACCTCCGGCGCCAGCGTCTCGTGGCGTCTCCTGGCCGAAGAACGACTCTGATCGCGGAGCGTGGAGCTCGCGAACCGGCGTATCATGCGCGTCGGCTCGACATGGCAACCACTCTTGTACTGGCGGCGGCAGCCGCGCTCGTCGCGGCGTTTGACCCGGCGACGACGTGGTGGTTCCCGTCGTGTCCGTTTCACGCGCTCACCGGCTGGCTGTGCCCGCTGTGCGGATCGCTGCGGGCCGTGCACGCGCTTCTCCAGGGTTCGCCGGCCGCTGCCCTGACGCTCAACCCCCTCACCGTCACCGGCCTGGGCGCCTGGCTCGTGGCGCGCGAGCCCACGACATCGTTTCTCTTCAGCGCTCGCGGGATCTCGGTGCTGGTGGCCTTCGGGCTGCTGCGAAACCTCTAACCAGGAGACCAGAATGGACACCCCCGATGCAATCGCCGCGTCCTATCTCGAGCGCCGCGCGTCGATCGACATCAGCCACGCGCTGTCTCGCGGATGGGCGCTGGTGCGCGACCACATGGCGGTGCTGGCTGGCGCGACGGTGCTTGGCTGGCTGATCACGGTCGGGCTGGCGTTCGTGCCGATCCTCGGCTGGATCGTCGGGTTTGTGCTGCTCGGCGGGCTCGACTACATGTTCATCCGCCGCATTCGCGGGCAAGAGGTGCAGATCGGCGACCTGTTCTCCGGCTTCAACCGGGCGCTGGTCAACTTGACGATGGCGGGTCTGGTGAAATGGCTGCTGACCACGATCGGGCTGATCCTTTGCGTGCTGCCGGGCATCTATCTCGCCGTCGGCTATGTGTTCGCGCTGCCGTTGGCGATCGATAAGGAGATGGAATTCTGGACCGCCATGGAAGTGAGCCGCCGGGTCGTGCACGAGCACTGGTGGTCGATGTTTGCGCTCGTGATCGTGCTGGCGCTGGTCGCCTTCGTTGGCTTTCTGGTCTGCGGCGTCGGGGAGATCATCACCATCCCCATCGCGTCGGCCGCGCTGATGTACGTCTACGAAGACCTCTTCGGCGCGATCGCCGTCGCGTCGTGAGTGTCGATTTGCGTTCAGCAATTAGCATTTCAGAGAAAACTCGCCCTGGCACCACTCGAGCGTGCTGCGCAGACCCTCCTCGAGATCCACCGTCGGGACGTAGCCCAGCAGCGTCCTGGCCTTGCTGATGTCCGCCTGCGAGTCTTTCACATCGCCCAGCCGCTCGTCCTGGTAGACCGCCTCGAGCTTGGTGCCGACGATCCGGTTCATCGTCGCCAGGAGCTGGTTCAGCGAGATGCGCGTGCCGCAGGCGACGTTGATCGCCTCGCCCGCCGCCGCCCGCGGCGCCTCGCAGGCACGCAGCACGCCATCGACGACGTTGGCCACATAGGTGAAGTCGCGGGTCTGTTCGCCGTCGCCGTAAATGATCGGCCGGCGTCTCGCGATCAGGGCGGTCGCAAACAGCGAGATGACGCCGGAGTACGCGGAGCCCGGATCCTGCCGCGGTCCGAAGACGTTGAAGTAGCGGGTTACCACCGTCTCGAAGCCGTAGAGGCGGTAGAACATCTGACAGTATTCCGTTCCCACCACTTTCTGCAGCGCGTAGGGCGATAGCGGGCTCGCCGGCATGTCTTCGCGCTTGGGCAGCGTCGGCGCGTTGCCGTACTCCGAGGATGAGCCGGCAAACACCAGCCGCTTCACCCCGGCATCCCGGGCGGCGACGAGCACGTTGAGGGTGGCGTCGGCGTTGGCGCGGTTGGAGGCGATCGGATCCATCACCGACTTTGGTACCGATGGGATCGCGGCCTGGTGCAGCACGAAGTCCATGCCCGAAACCGCGCGCTGCGCGAACGGCAGATCGCCGAGATCTCCTTCGAGGAACTCGACGCCGGAGATGTGGTCGAGATTGCGCCGCTTGCCGGTGGCGAGATTGTCGGCGACGCGGACGGCGTGGCCCCGGCGGACGAGTTCCTCCGTCAGGTGTGAACCGATGAACCCTGCGCCGCCGGTAACGAGATAAGAGGCCATAGTGTCGATGCCGGCGCGCAGCCGGCTGGTACGAAAAAGATCGCAGTGAGCCGTAAGCCGAATTCTGTTCCACCATCGCTCGCCTTGCGGCGAGCGACGGCGGATGACGACCATTCCTCTAGCCCCGCCATTGCTGGCGGGATCAAGCGACCTACCCGGAGACTTGGACGGGCCGTCCAACCAGCGGTGTTCTGCTGGGCGCCTCCCTATTTGGTCTTGCTCCGTGCGGGGTTTTGCCTGCCACCCGTGTTACCACGAGCGCGGTGCGCTCTTACCGCACCTTTTCACCCTTACTCACCTACGCTCGCCGGTACCTTTCGGTCTGCCGGCGAGCTATGGTGAGCGGTACGTTTTCTGTGCCACTTTCCTTCAAGTTGCCCTGACCGGGCGTTACCCGGCGCACTGCCCTGCGGAGTTCGGACTTTCCTCTCCGCCTTCGCACCCTTCGGGTGCTACGACGCGACAAGCCCGAAGCTCGTCACGCCGAAGCCCGCAGGACGAAGGCGGAACGGCCGTCTGGCTCACTGCGAAGCGTCGATTGTACCCCTCCTGGCCTTCCCGCCCTCCTACCCATCGCTTTCCTGCGAGATCTGGTACTGTTCCAGCTTCTTGTACAGGTTGCTGCGCGGCGTCCCGATGACCTCCGCCGTCTTCGAAATGTTCCAGCCGTTCTCGCGCAGCTTGCCGACCAGGAACATCCGCTCGGCGTTCTCTTTGAACTCTCGCAGCGTCCCGGCCTTCGCGTCGGCGCCTTCGGCGCCGGGCTTGGGCGCCGCAGGCCCGCCCCCGCCGCCGCCACTCGAGGCCGCCGACCACGACCCCGGCGACCGTACGCTCTCGGGCAGGTCCGCCACGTCGATGACCTCGCCGCCGGTCATGATGTTCAGCCGCTCGACCGTGTTGCGCAGCTCGCGGATGTTGCCCTTCCAGCGGTAGCGCGTGAGCGCATCGAGCGCCGCCTGCGTGATCCGCTTCGGCCGCACGTTGTTCTCACGGCTGAAGTACTCCATGTAGTGCCGGACCAGGAGCGCGACGTCCTCCGAACGCTCGCGCAGCGGCGGCACATGGATCGGGATCACCGCGAGCCGGAAGTACAAGTCCTCCCGGAAGTTTCCCCGCTCGATTTCCTCTTCGAGGTTCTTGTTGGTCGCCGCGATCACGCGAACGTCGACCTTGATCGTCCGCGCCGATCCCAGCCGCTCGACCTCGCCTTCCTGGAGCACGCGCAGCACTTTGGCCTGCGTCTTGGCGCTCATGTCGCCGACTTCGTCGAGAAAGATGGTGCCGCGATCGGCCTGCTCGAACTTGCCGACCTGCTTCTCGGTCGCCCCGGTGAACGAGCCTTTCTCGTGGCCGAACAGCTCGGACTCGATCAGCTCTTCCGGGATCGCGGCGCAGTTCACCTGCACGAAGCGCTCGCGGCTGCGCAGGCTGTTGCGGTGGATGGTGCGGGCGACCAGCTCCTTGCCGACGCCGCTTTCACCGGTGATGAGGACTGTCGCGTTGGTGGGCGCGGCTCGGCCGATCGCGCCCATGATCTGCTTCAGGCCGGCGCTGTCGCCGATCATCTGGTGCCGGACCTCGACCGCCTTCTTCAGCGACCGCACCTCGTCGCGCAGCTGACGCGAGTCGAGGGCATTGCGCAGGCTGACCAGGACCCGTTCGCTCGCGAACGGTTTCTCGATGAAGTCGAATGCGCCCTTCTTGGTCGCCTCGACCGCGGTGCTGATGGTGCCGTGTCCGGAGACGACGATCACCGGCACCGCTTCGTTCATGTTGCGGAGCCGCTCGAGCACCTCGATGCCGTCCATCCCGGGCATCTTCACGTCGAGCAGCACCAGGTCGGGCGCGTCGCGCTCAGCCAGCGTCAGCCCTTCCTGGCCCGTCGCCGCGCCCAGAAACTCATAGCCTTCGTACTCCAGCGTCATTCGCAGCGAGTCGCGAATCGCGGCTTCGTCGTCGATCACCAATATGCGTGACTTGGGCATCAGTTATCTGCAGCCAACGGAGACATCACCGATCCTCCACCCGGATCGTCTTCAGCTGGCGCTGATCGAGATCCGGCGCGTAGACGTAGAGCGTCAGGATGTCGCCGCTGTGGGCGGCGCGTGCGATGCGGCGGTAGTCGGCCAGCGACTCTACCCGCTGCCGGTTGATCTCCAGCAGCACCGTGCCGCGCTCGATCCCGCCGTCGAATGACGAGCTCATCGCCTCGACACGGGTGATCAGGACCCCGCGCATCTGCTTCGGCAGCTCCAGCCGGTCCGCGGTCTGGCGGTCGATGTCGCGGACCATCAGGCCGAGCAGCAGGGCGTCGGGATCGGCCTTGCTCCGCTCCGTCGGTCCCACCGGCGATTCCGGCCGATCCGCGCGCTCGCGCGCCGGCCGCTCCGACAGCTTCACCAGCAGCGTCTGCTCGTGGCCGTCGCGGCTGACGCGAAGCCGGGCAGCCGACCCTGGAGCGCGCGACGCAATCTCCCGGATCAGCTGATCGTCGTTGGCGATGCCGTGATCGTCGAGCGACGTGATCACATCGTAGAGCCGCACGCCGGCGCGATCGGCCGGCGATCCGGCAGTGATGTCCTGCACCATCGCCCCGTGATCCACCGTCAGCTTCAGCGAACGCTCGAGATCCGGGTCGATGTCGCGCAGACCGACGCCCATGTAGCCGCGGCTGACCCGCCCGTATTGCCGCAGCTGCGGCAGCACCGCGCTGGCGCCGTTGATCGGGACCGCGAAGCCGATGCTGCTCGCCCGCGAGCTGATCGCGGCGTTGATCCCGATCACTTCGCC
>DATASG010000137.1:0-1505 GCA_036269295.1 Vicinamibacterales bacterium
GCCGCCGCCCCGAGCGACTTCAGCCAGTTGTTGAAGTCGCGCTTCATCCCGTACTTCAGCACCACCGAGCAGTCTTCGTCCTTGCCCTTCGCGTTGTTCGCCCCCGAACAGCCGTTCCAGCGGAGGAAGTTGTTCTTTGGATCGGGATCGACCACGCTCGGGATATTGGCTGGATCGACGATCACCGCGCCCTGCGCCTTGAGGACCGCGATCGCCTCGTCCATCGCCTTCTTCTGGTCGGCGTTCAGGCCTCCGCCCGCGCCGCCGGCACCGCCGCGCCCGCCGCGTCCTGCGTCGGGCGGCGGCGCGCCAGGTGGCGTGAACGCGTCGTAGAACGACGCCCGCGGGATGCCGATGCGCGCCCCCTTCAGCCCGTCCGCCTTCAGGAACGTCGTGTAGTCGCGACCGGGCGCCGGCGTGCACAACCTGGTCGCCGGATCGTTCGCATCGGGCGACGCGCTCTCCATAGCGCCGAACATGATCGCCACGTCGGCCACGCTCTTGGCCATCGGCCCCGCGGTGTCCTGGTCCGCCGTGATCGGGATCACGCCGTAGCGGCTGATGCGGCCGACCGTCGGCTTGATCCCCGCCAGCATGTTCTGATTCGACGGGCTGAGGATCGATCCCGATGTCTCGCTGCCGACGTTGCCGGCCCAGAAGTTGGCCGCGGTGCCGATGCCCGAGCTCGATCCGCCCGTCTGCAGCGCGGGCCGCCCGTCGAAAGTGGCCTCGCGCGGATCCTTCCGTGGATCGTACGGGTTGTAACCCTGGCCGCCGACCGCGTTGTAGTCGGCCGGCATCGGCGTCGGCGCGCCGGCGACGAAGTTCGCCAGCTCGCTCATCCCCGTCTTGGCAATGATGATCGCGCCGGCGTCGACCAGGTTCTTGGTCAGCGTCGCGTCGTATGGCGGCGTCAGGTTCTCGAAGGCGAGGGCGCCGCCGGTGGTGCGCATGAACGTTGTATGGACGTTGTCCTTCAGCGCGATCGGGATGCCGTGCAGGGGCCCCCGGATCTTGCCGGCCGCGCGCTCGCGGTCACGCTCCTCGGCGAGCTCCAGTGCCTTCGGGTTCACGGTGATCGCGGCGTGCAGCAGCTCTTCGTACATCCCGATCCGCTGCAGATACTGCCGGACGATCTCGCGCGAGGTGACGCGCCCCGATTTCAGCGCTGCCTGCATCTCGGGGATCGTGGCTTCGACGACGGTGAGTCCCTTCGATGAGGCGGACGAGCCTTTTGCCATCGCGGACGGGCGCGGCTTGTGTGTTTGCGCGGTGAGTGTGGCGAAGAGCGTCGACACGGCGATGGCCGCGGTGGCGGTGGTGACGAGACGTGGCATGGCCACATGATAGTCGAGCCGGCGGCAGGGACAGCCCGCCATTTCGCAGCTCGCGGCGGCTCAGCGGCACCGGCGTATCATCGATCGGTGAGCATCGATCCGACTTGGCTTTTCCTCTCGATGATCCCGAGCGGCATTGGCTTCGTGCTGTTCGTCTACGGCAAGAAG
>DATASG010000138.1:0-8260 GCA_036269295.1 Vicinamibacterales bacterium
GAGGATTTGAGGAAGTACTCCCTCACATCCTCAAATCCTCAAATCCTCCAATCCTCAGATCCATACCTCCTTAGATCTTCTTGTCCTCCCGTCCGTAGCGGTCTTCCAGACGGACGACGTCGTGCAGTTCGGGGGTCGAGACCTCGAAGATGTCGCTGTCCTCGATCGCGGTCATGCGGTGCACGGTCTTCGGCGTGACGTGGACCCGCTCGCCCGGCAGCATCTCCCGCTTCTCCAGCTTGCCGCCAACCTCGATCTCGAACAGCAGCTTGCCCGACTGCAGGTAGATGGTCTCGTCCTTCAGGTTGTGATACTGCAGGCTCAGCGCGTGCCCGGCGTTGACGTGAATGATCTTGCCGACGTAGCGATCGGTCTTCGCCCAGTGAAGCTCGTAGCCCCACGGTTTTTCCACCCGCGTAATCTCACTGCTCACCATCTCACTCCTTGATCAGCGTCAGCCGGCCGAGCGCCGCCAGCAACGCGTGTTCGATCTCATCGATCGTCGCCAGTTTCAGAATCTTTCGCGCCAGCGCGCGCAGCTCGTCGCTCCGGAGCTCGGCCAGCACCTGTTTGGCGACCGGAATCGCGCCGGGCGTCATGCTGAACTCGGTCAGCCCGAGCCCCACGAGCAGCGTCAGCAGTGCCGGGTCCGATGCCATCTCGCCGCAGAGCGAGACCGGGATCCGCCGCCGCGCCGCAGCGCGGCGAACCATCAGGATCAGGCGGAGGATCGCCGGGTGCAGCGGCTCGTAGAGGCGCGACACCCGCTCGTCCGCTCGATCCACCGCCAGGCAATACTGGATCAGATCGTTGGTGCCGATGGTGAAGAAGTCAACTTCCCGCGCCAGCAGGTCGGCGGTGTAGGCGGCCGCGGGAATCTCGATCATCACCCCGATCGGCACGGGCGGCACCTGCTCGCCGCGGCGGCTCAGATCGGCTGCCGCCGCCACGACCATCGCCCGCGCGTCGCGGATCTGCTCGACGCTCGAGACGAAGGGGAACATGATCCTCAGGCTGCCGTGCCTGGCCGCGCGGAGCAGCGCGCGCAGCTGAATCCGGAAGAGATCCGGGCGTCGCAGGCTCAAGCGGAGGCCGCGGAGCCCCTGCCGGCTGGCCCGCGCCTCGTCCGGCTCCCAGCCCGCCGCCAGCGGATGCCGCGACAATCGCGACGCCAGCTGCTCCTCGTCGACGTCGAAGGTGCGCACGGTCACCGAGCCCGGCGCCATGCCCTCGAGCATGCCGCGGTAGACCTCGTACTGGCGATCCTCGTCGCGGATGTCCTCGACGCCGCTGGTGACCAGGAATTCGGAGCGGTACAGCCCGATGCCCTCCGCGCCCGCGTACCGCGCGGCGGCCAGATCGTCGGGAAACTCGATGTTCGCGTCGAGCCGGATCGGCGTGCCGTCAGCCGTGGACGCCGGCCGCCGGCGCTCGGCATCGACGGTCGCCGCGGGCCGACGATCGTCGGCCTGGTGGGCGGCGCGCGCCAGCTCGTCCGGCGTGGGGTCGAGAATCACTTCGCTGGCGTTGCCGTCGATCACCACCAGCTGCCCCGCCTGCACCAGCTCGCTGGCGTTGTGCAGCCCGACGACCGCCGGCACGTCGAGCGAGCGCGCCAGGATCGCTGTGTGATACGTCCGGCTGCCGGCGTCGGTCGCGAAGCCGCGCACCTTGCTCCAGTCGACCTGGGCCGCAATCGAAGGCGTCAGCTCGTCCGCGATCAGCACCGACGACTCGTCGAGCTCGCTGAACAGATCGCGCGGGGTGGCGGCGCCCTTGCGCAAGTTCATCTTCAGGCGGCCGACGAGATCGGCGACGTCGCCCTGTCGTTCGCGGAGATAGGGATCGGCAAACTCCGAGAACACCGCGCCGATCTCGTGAAACACCTGTTGCACCGCCCACTCCGCATTCACCCGCTGGCCGCCGACGATGGCGGCGGCGCGCGGCAGGAGCATCGGGTCGTCGAGCATCAGCAGCTGGGCGTCGAAGAGCGACGACAACTCCGGCCGGCGCTCCGCCAGACGCGCCTGGATGTCGATCAGCTGCTCGCGCGTCCTGGCGCGGCTCAGGTCGAGCCGCGCCAGCTCGTGATCAAGGCGTGCCGGCGCGATCTGATACCGCAGCACGTGTCCGCGCTGGATGAGCAGCACGGCGCGCCCCGCGACCACGCCCGGCGAGACGCCGATACCCTTCAGGCGCTGCATGAATCCTCGCCGAAGCCTGACTGCACCAGCGCCACCAGCGCGGCGACGGCGTCCCGCTCGTCGCTGCCGTCGCCGGAAATCGTGATCGTCGAGCCGCGGGCGGCGGCGAGCAGCAGGATACCCATGATGCTCTTGCCGTCCATCTCGCGTCCATCCCGCGTGACCTTCACCCGCGCGGTGTAGCGGGTGGCGAGATGAACGAACTTCGCGGCGGCGCGCGCGTGCATGCCGAGCTGGTTGACGACCGTGACCTGCTGCGACGTCATGCGCTGCTCTTCTCGCCGCGCAGCAGATCCGAGGCGACCCAGATCGCGCTGCGGCCGTGATCCCGCATCTCCTTCGCCACCGCGAGGAGGTCGGACGATCGACGGAGGCTGGCCAGCTTGATCAGCATCGGCAGGTTGACGCCGGTGATGACCTCGAGCCGATCGGTTTCCAGAAAGGTCATGCCGACATTGGAGGGAGTGCCGCCGAACATGTCGGTGAGCAGGAGCACGCCTTCCTCACCGCGGACGCGTTCCACCGCCTGCGCGATCTCCTGCCGCGCGTCGTTGACATCGTCGTGCCAGCCGATCGAGACGGCGGTGAACTGCGGCAGGTCGCCGACGATCATTTCCGCGGCGTTCACCAGCTCGATGGCGAGCTGTCCGTGCGTGACGACGACGACACCGATCACAGGGGCCTACTGTAAGGCATGACGGGCCCGCCCTTCCTGCCCGTGTCGCCTCTCATGCTTCTTTTACCAGATCCCGGTGGCGGACGCGCAGGCGCGCGACGCCGATGTCGCCGAGACCTTTGCGCAACCGCTCCGCAATCATCACCGAGCGATGGCGGCCGCCGGTGCAGCCGATGGCGATGGTCAAGTAGCTCTTGCCTTCCGCGATGTAGAACGGGATGACGAAGCGCAGGTAGTCCTCGAGCCGATCCATGAACTCCCGCGTCGACGGCTCGCGCTCGAGAAAGTCGACCACTGCTTTGTCGCGCCCGGTGCGGCGGCGCAGCGTCGGCACGAAGTACGGATTCGGCAGACAGCGAACGTCGAACACCAGGTCGGCGTCGACCGGCACCCCGTGCTTGAAGCCGAAGCTGAGCAGCGTGATCACCAGCCGCGAGCCGGCGCGATCGCGCGACAGACCCATGAAGAAGTGGCGGAGCTCGTGGACGGTCATGTCGGAGGTGTCGACGATCTCGTCCGCCAGATTGCGAATGCGGTTCATCTGCTGGCGCTCGTCGCGGATGCCCTCGGTGACCGAGCGGTCCAGCGCCAGGGGATGCGGCCGGCGGGTCTCGCTGAAGCGCCGGACCAGCGTCGCGTGGCTCGCGTCCAGGAAGATCAGAATCGGATTGAGCCGCGGCATCTTGCGGAGCTGCCGGAAGACTTTCGGAAACGACGACAGGAAGCCGCCCTCCCGGATGTCGACGACGATGGCGACCTTGTCGATGTCGCCGCCGGCGCGCAGCGACAGCTTGGCAAGCGTCGGAATCAGAGTGGTGGGCAGGTTGTCGACGCAGAAATAGCCGAGATCCTCGAGGGCCCGGATCGCTTGAGACTTCCCGGAGCCGGAAAGGCCCGTGAGGACGATGAATGGCGTCCCCGCCTTCGCGGCTCCCTTGCCCGGGCCCTGAGCTTTCAACGCCGGGCCTTTCGGTGCTCCCGTCGTCCGGGCACCCTTCTGCGTTCGGGTGCCTTTCTTCATCGCGAGCCCCCGGACTCGATCTCCTCGTCTTCCTCGTCGCGCGACGCACCGCTTTCGCGCGGTCGCGCTTCGGCGGGCCAAGCCCGGGCCTGTTCTCGCAGCGCTTCGGCGGGGTCAGCCGGGGCCTGCTCGCGCAGCGAGGCGTCGAGACGGTTGGCGAGCTCGCGGGCGGCGTGATGGCCGCGCTGGCGCAGCAGCTGATTTCGCGCCGCGACCTCGACCAGGATGGCGATGTTGCGGCCGGGCGCCACCGGCATCTTCAGCAGCGGCACCCGCAGACCCAGGATCTCGTGGAAGCTGTCGTCGAGCCCGAGGCGCTCGTACTCTCGCGTCGGCACCCAGCGCTCGAGCTGGACCACCAGCTCCACCCGCTTCGACGATCGCGTCGACGCGATCCCGAACAGCTCCTTGATGTTGATCACGCCGAGGCCGCGTAGCTCCATGTGGTGGCGGGTGAGCTCGGGGCAGGCGCCGATCAGGATGGTTTCCTGGCGGCGGCGGATCTCGACCGTGTCGTCCGCCACCAGCCGGTGGCCGCGCACGATCAGGTCGAGCGCGCACTCGCTCTTGCCGATGCCGCTCTCGCCCGCGAGCAGCACCCCGAGGCCGAGCACGTCCATCAGCACCGCGTGAATCATGGTGCGCTCGGCGAGCGAATCCTCGAGCAGCGACGACAGCTTGGCGATCGCCGTCGGGGTCGCGACGCTGGTCTTGAGCAGCGGCACCCGCGCCCGCTCCGCCTCGATGGGCAGCTCCGCCGGCGGCGCGAAGCCACCGGTGATCAGGACACACGGGAAGTCCAGGGTCAGGGCGAGGCGCAGCGCCGTGACTCGCGCGCCCGATTCGAGGCTTTCGAGGTAGCGAATTTCGCTTTCGCCGAAGATCAGGACGCGTCCGGGCTTGAGGTACTCGTGGAACCCGGCCAGCGCGAGGCCGGTCTTCTGGATGTGGGGGCTGGTGATGACGCGATCGAGCCCGTTGACGCCGGCCAGGACCTCGAGCGGCAGACCGAACGCCTCGGGCCGGCTGCCCAGCAGGCCGGCGACGGTGACGCTGGGAGGCTGGGTCATCCGCGCCAGATTATCAAGCTTCCGTCTCGACGAGGGTCAGCTCGCCGTTCGGGCACCGGTACAAGACGCTGATCACCTGGGAGTCGGTGTTGCGGAACACCACTACCCCGTCGCCGCCGGCGTCGACCTCCCGGGCGGCGTCTTCCACCGACATCGGCTTGAGCGGTTCGCGCGAGGCGCGCCGCAGGACGCGGGGCATCCGTCCCCGCGCGCGAGCCGGCGCCGGGGCACCGGCCGGCTTGCGGGCCTTGGTGCGCTTGGCGACCACTTCGAGCGGCTCGAGCGCCGGCGCCTTGAGGCCGTGGCGTTTGAGCTTCTGCCTGGTCTTCAGCTTCTGCGCCTGGTGCGAGATCTTGGCGATCGCCTGGGTCAGCGAGGCCTCCCAGTTCCCGGAATCGCCGAGGCCGTGCAGGAACCGTTCGCCGCGGGCGTGCAGCGTGATATCGGCGACGTGCCGGTGCTTCTCGACGGTCAGGATCGCGTGCGCCGACACCGCCCGATCGTTGAGCAGGCGCTCGAGCTTGGAGAGCTTTTCCTCGACGAACCGCCGCAGGCCTGGGGTGAGGTCGACATGATGTCCGCGCAGTTCCAGTCGCATATACCAGCTTTCAGCTTTCCGCTGTCAGCTTTCAGGCAGCTAATAAAGCACCTTGCGTTGGTTGGACGTGGGAATCTTCAGCTCCTCGCGGTACTTCGCGATCGTGCGGCGCGCCAGCACCAGCCCCTCGCGCTGCAGGATGCTGACGATCTTCGAGTCGCTGAGCGGCTTGCGTGGATCCTCGTTCTCGATGATCTTGCGGATGCGCTGCTTGATGGTGACCGACGACACGCTCTCGCCGTACGAGCTGCTGATGCCGCTGTGGAAGAAGTACTTCATCTCGAACACGCCCTGGGGCGTGTGCATGTACTTGTTGGTCACCACCCGGCTGACGGTCGACTCGTGCATGCCGATGTCGTTGGCGACGTCGCGGAGCACCAGCGGCCGCAGATGCTCGATGCCGTGGTCGAGGAAGTCCTTCTGGAAGTTGATGATGCTCTTGGCCACCTTGAAGATCGTCTTCTGCCGCTGCTCCACCGACTTGATCAGCCACAGCGCCGAGCGAAACTTGTCCTTGACGTAGGCGCGGGTCTCGTCGGTGTTGTCGGACGCGCTCTTGTCGAGGAGCCGGCGGTAGACAGGGCTGATCCGCATCTGCGGCAGGCCGTCCTCATTCAGCACGCAGACGTATTCGTCCTCGACCTTCATGATGTAGACGTCGGGGATGACGTACTGCGACTGGGTCGGGTTGAAGCGGCTGCCCGGCTTGGGATCGAGGTGCCGGATGACCTCGATGTGCTCCTTGAGGTCGTCGATCGACATCCCGAGCTTGCGCGCGATCTCCGGGACCTGGTGGTTCTGCAACAGGCGCAGATGCTCGGTGACCACCTTCTCGGTCGGCGTGCCCTCGAGCCCCAGCTGGCGCAGCTGCAGCAGCAGACACTCCTGTAGATCCCGCGCCGCGACACCAGTGGGATCGAAGCCCTGAATCAGCTTCAGCGCGCGCTCGACGTCGGCGACCGGCCACGGACCCATCGCGCTCAGCTCGTCGAACGAGGCCACCAGGTAGCCGTCGTCATCGAGGTTGCCGATGATCGCGGCGCCGATGTCGCGCAGCGACGCGTCCTCGGTCTGCATCGACAGCTGCCACATCAAGTGATCGGCGAGCGAGCTGGCGGTCGAGAGCGTGTTCTCGATCGGCGGCAGCTCCTTCACTTCCTGGGGCGCCTTGGGACGATAGCCGTCGTCGAGGTAGTCGCCAAAGAAGTACTCGTAGTCCTGATCGTCCCAGGTGTCGGTCTTATTGGGCTGCTGTTCGGGCTCGGACTTCTCCTGGGTCTGGGCGGTTTCGGCCGGCTGGAGCTCCTCGGTGGGGACCTCCTCCAGCATCGGGTTTTCCACCATTTCCTGATTCAGGAGGTCTGACAACTCCAATGTCGACATCGGCAGCAGCTTGATGGCCTGCTGCAAAGATGGCGTCAGAATCAGTTTCTGGACGAGTTTCGTGTGTAGTTTTTGCTGGATGCCCATGCGCCGTTTTAGTCGTCTCGCCCTGCCAGTGCAGGGCTATGCAAATCTCACGCCCATTCTAATCCAATCGGAACTCGGTCCCCAGGTAAATCCGGCGGACCTCCTCATCGGCGGCCAGGCTGTCCGGGGTGCCGCTCTTGAAGATCACGCCGCCGTGCACAATGTAGGCGCGATCGGTGATGCGCAGCGTTTCCCGCACGTTGTGATCCGTGATCAGAACGCCGATGCCCCGCTCCTTCAAATGAAAAATGATCTTCTGGATGTCGCTCACCGCGATCGGATCGATTCCTGCGAACGGCTCGTCCAGCAGGATGAATTTCGGCGAGATGACGAGGGCCCGCGTAATCTCCGCGCGGCGGCGCTCGCCGCCCGACAGCGTGTGGGCCTGCGATCGCGCCAGCGGAGTGAGGCTCAGCTCCGCGAGCAGCTCTCGCAGCCGGGCGCGCCGCGCCGGCGGGTCGAGCCCCATCGTCTCCAGGATGGCGAGCAGGTTCTGCTCCACGGTCAGACCGCGGAAGATCGACGGCTCCTGCGGCAGGTAGCCGATCCCTTTCCGCGCCCGGATGTACATCGCGTCGTCGGTGACGTCGTGTCCGTCGAGCTCGACGCGTCCGGAGTCGGGCGCGGTCAGCCCGACCGTCATGTAGAAGGTGGTGGTCTTGCCGGCGCCGTTGGGGCCGAGGAGCCCGACGATTTCGCCGGACGACACATCGAGGCTCACGCCGCCGACGACCGTGCGGCCGCCGTAGGATTTCGTCAGGTTGTGGGTGCGAAGGGTGGCCATCAGTCGGACGGGCAGTTGCCGTTGCCGCCCTTGGTCTGCGTGCGGATCTGCGCGTTGCCGTCGACGACGATACTATCGGCGCCCTTGTTGAAGGTCAACGTCCGGCCGATCGTCTCGCGCTGGCATGAATCGACGATCCGCACCGGCGCGCCGGTGACCACGTAGGTTTCGTTGTCGGTGGTGTAAATCAGCTTGCTACCATTGGTCTCGCGGCTCTGCTCCCGCAGCACCACGCCTTCGTAGGCCTCGGCGCGGTCCAGCTCGTCGCCTGACGGCTTCAGGAACAGCAGGATGCGGACCGCCGTCATGTCACCCTCCGGCCCGCTCATGTGGGCGTCGGTGGTGTAGGTCATCAGACGCGTGGCATCCTCGTACTTGAAGTCCTTCGCGGTGGCGGTCGACGTCGCCTTGTCCTTGGTCTTGTCCTTGTTCTCGAG
>DATASG010000139.1:0-3772 GCA_036269295.1 Vicinamibacterales bacterium
TCATCCCAAGTATTTCGACGTCGAGGCGCGTTGCGCATGCGGGGCGACCTGGAAGACCAGATCGACCAAGCCTGAGCTGCACCTGGAAATCTGCTCGAGCTGCCACCCGTTCTTCACCGGCAAGCAGAAGCTGCTCGATACGGAAGGCCGCGTGGAGCGGTTCAGCAAGAAGTACGGCGCCCAGACCTCCGAGAGCCGCAAGACCGCCGCGGCCGCTGCGAAGGCGAAGAAGGCGGCCGCGATCACCGCGACGCGTTAGCGCGTTTTTCTGTCGCAGGCCGGTGGAAGAGTGTCACGGACACTCTTCTACCGGGCACTCTACTCTACCGGGCACTCTACAAAACTCCTGCCGAGCCACGCTACAAGAACCGCAGTTCAGACGTCGAACTTCAAGTTTTCGGTAGCGAGCTTCCGTTCCAAGCGCGCGAGCCTGTATCGCGCCGCGTCCGCCCAGCCGAGATCTCGTCCCGATTCCAGATTCCGCAGCGCAAACGCCTTCGCGACCGGCAGATCGCGGAGGCGATGCTCGTGATGGATCGCGAGCGCCTCGGCGGCAGCGCGCAGGATGGGCGCCGGGCAGCCCCGCATCTCCACCAGTTCGCGCCACGCCGCCGCCGCCTCGTCGTGCATTCGCGCCCGGCGACAGGCGAGCGCCAGCGCGCGCAGCGCCTCGATCCGGATGGGGTCGTAGGCACCGCGCGGCGAGCGACAGCGATCGATCGCACGGCGGAAGCTGGTGCGGGCCCGCTCCTCGAGCGCGCCCTGAGCTTGCCGATCGGCGCGGGCGTAGACGTGGCCGAGCGCCAGCGCCTCTCGGGCGTCGCCGGCCGCGTCCGGGCCGCGGCGCGTCAGGTCCATGAGGCGCGCGGTGAGCGCAGCAAGCGTCAGCAGATCCAGCCGGTTGTGCTCGAGGACGGCTTCGAGCGGCGCTGCGTCGCCGCTGCGCACGAATCGAAAGTACATCGCTGGAATCTCGATCCCAGGCACGTCGCCGCGCCGCCGGAGACCGACCAGCTGGCGCTCCAGCGATTGCAGCGAACAGCTGGCGTCGCCGCCGCCCCGAGTCCCCTCGACGAGCAACGCTCGCGCTCCGGACACGGGCGTCTTCCAGAATCGCCGCGCGGGATGCAGGACGTCGACATGCGGCATCTCGCGTCCGCGCCAGGCGATCCGATGGAACAGGTAGCGCCCCTCGAGCAGCGGCGCGTCGAACGACTTGCCGTTGAAACTGACCAGCGCTCCGGCGCGCTCGAGCTCGGCGGCCACCGACTCCAGGAACATCCGTTCGTCCGCATGCCTGGCGAGCAGAAATTGGCGGGTCACGAACGAGCCGTCGCCCTCGAACCATCCGCAGCCGACCAGAAACGCCAGCGTCCCGGCGCCGCCGCTGAGCCCGGTGGTTTCGAGATCGAAGAAGACGAACGGCGGCCGCGCTGGAGCGCCGCCGGTGAACAGCGGCGCCTCGCCCGCGGACCGCTCCAACCGCTCCGCCAACGCGCCAACCCGCTCGCGGCCATGGACCGCCGACGGCGCCCAGCGGCGATCGACGACGAAGGCTCCGCCGCGCCAGCAGCCGCCCAGCGCGCCGGCAAGGCCAGGTCGGTCTGGTAGGGCCGCCAAGGAGGGCGCGGCCGGCAGGGGTGGGTCTGTTGGCACGCCTCCCGGCGCGACGATCCCGCGAATGCGATCGGCCAGGGAGCTCAAAACGGTGTTTCCCCGAGCAACAGGTTGAGAATGCGAAGCGCGGCAACCTTGGCGAGCGGGCCGGTGTTGCCGATCGGACCGACGCAACCCGGACAGCCGTTCTCGCACTGGCACTCGGCGATCAGCCGGCGCGTTCCCTCGAGGAGCTCGCCGTGCATGTCGTAGAGCGGCGCGCTGAAGCCGATGCCTCCCGGGTAGTTGTCGTAGACGAAAACAACGGGGTCTGGAGACCCCGTTTCCCCGCTGTTGATCGAAATGCCGATGTCGTGTCCGTCGCACATCAAGAGCAGCTGGGCGACCTGTTTCAACGCAAAGGACAGCCCGACCACCCCGTCGCGCCGATCGTCGGGCGCGTACGGCAGCATGCCCATCACCCTCGACGGCACCGTCAGCCAGTACGACGTTGTGTGCATCTGCTGTTCCGGAAGGTCGAGCTCGCCCGATCCGATGTTCTCGTTGGTGTAGAACTTGATCTTCTTGAACCCGACGACGCGCGACACGACGTGGACCTCGCCGTGCGATCGCTCGGACTCAACCGCGAAGGTGTCGATCGGCGTCACCTTCGCGTAGCTGATCGCGGTCGTGTAGTGGTCACAATCGGTCGACCTGACGAACGCCTTGCGCCCCTCGAAGTCGAGCCGCTCCACCTGAAACAGCTGGCCCTCGACGATGTAGATCGCCTTGGGGTGAAGCGTGGACGGCCCGCTCGTGTAGTCGGTCTCGCCGATGACGCGGGTCTCGCCGGTGATGTCGACGACCACGAAGTTGTCCGACGACACCGAGCGCAGGCTGACGGCATCTGCGGGATACGACTCGTTGGTCCAGGTCCATGGTGCCTGCTCGTCCGCCCGGTGGACCAGTCCCTGTTCGGCGAGGATGCCCAGGATCTCCTGAACGTCGGGGCGGCCGAACGTCTCGGTCGGGTTGAAGGGCAGCTCGAACGCCGCACACTTGATGTGATCGATCAGGATGTGCAGGTTGTCGGGATCGATCAGCGCCCGCTCAGGCGACGCGTCGAAGAAGTACGACGGGTTGCGCACCACGAACTGATCGAGCGGCGCGCTGGTCGCCACCATGACCGCCGCCGATCGGCCGCTGCGGCGGCCGGCCCGGCCGGCGCGCTGCCAGGTGGAGGCGATGGTGCCCGGATAGCCGGCCATCACCGAAACATCGAGGGCGCCGATGTCGATGCCGAGCTCGAGCGCGTTGGTCGACACCACGGCGCGGACCGCGCCTTCGCGCAGGCCCTTTTCAATCTCGCGCCGCCGCAGCGGCAGATAGCCGCCGCGATAGCCGCGAATGTTCTCCGGGCCGCCGGGGAAGCCCTCGAAGTCGTCTTTCAGGTAGGTGGTCAGGATCTCGGTCGAGAGACGGCTCTGCGCGAAGACGATGATCTGGAGGTTTCGCTTGAGGAACTCGGACGCCACCCGGCGCGTTTCGGCGAGATACGAGCGGCGGATGCCGAGCTGCTGGTTGACGACCGGGGGATTCACGAACACGAAGAACTTCTCGCCGCAGGGCGCGCCGTTCTTGTCCACCAGCTCGAACGGCTGCTCGGTGAGGCGCTCCGCCAGCTCGCGCGGGTTCCGGATCGTCGCCGACGAGCAGAGGAAGACCGGATTCGATCCGTAGTGCCTGCAGATCCGCCGCAGGCGGCGCAGCACGTTGCAGAGATGGCTGCCGAAGACGCCGCGATAGGCGTGCAGCTCGTCGACGATCACGTAGCGGAGGTTCTCGAACAGCTTCGCCCAGCGCGGATGGTGCGGCAGGATCCCGGAGTGCAGCATGTCCGGGTTGCTGAGCACGAGATGCGCGCGCGATCGGATCGTGCGCCGCGCATCCTGCGGCGTATCGCCGTCGTAGGTGAACGCGCCGATGCCGGAGGACCGACCGGGGTCCGAGCCGGTCACGAGGTCCGTCCCCTGCGAGTCGATCGTCTCGCAGATCGCCTGCAGCTGCGCGAGCTGATCCTGCGCCAGCGCCTTGGTCGGAAACAGGTAGAGCGCGCGGCTCGATCCATCCTTGAGGATCGCGTCGAGCACCGGCACGTTGTAGCACAGCGTCTTGC
>DATASG010000140.1:0-6256 GCA_036269295.1 Vicinamibacterales bacterium
CACCGCGACGTGCTGCCGATGGCGGGCACGACCGGCTTCGATCCCGAGGCGTGGTGCCCGGACTGCCAGTTCTACAAGCTCCGGCGCACGCCGAAGAAGCGCGAACGCGACGATTATAGATACTAGGCATCCACGGATTAGATACTAGGAATCCACGGATTACACGGATTCACGGATTCTCTATTCAGAGAATTCCCGAGCGAGCTCTACCCACTCCCCCTGCGGCGCGAGCTGCTGATACGAGCGCCAGTGCGGCTGTGCGTCCTGCGACAGGCCCATCTTCTCGAAGGTGACCGCCAGGTAGAAATGTGCGTCGGCGTAGAACGGGTTGAGCCGCAGCGCCTCGCGATAGCAGGTCTGCGCCTCCGGGAAGCGGCCGAGGTCGTGGTAGATGTTCCCGAGGTTGAAGTGCGCTTCGAAGAAATCGGATTCGAGCCCGATGGCGCGCTCGTACAGCGCCTGCGCCTCAGCGAGCTCGTCCCGGCTGTAGTGGATGTTAGCGAGGTTGATCAGCGCCGCCACGAGATACGGATCGAGCTCGAGCGCCTTGCGGTAGGCGACCGCCGCCTCCTCCTGCGTCGAGTCGTCGCCTTCGTCGAGCGCTGACGCTGCCAGGAAATATTCCTCCGCCAGCGCGGTGTCACGCATCGTGGTGACGCCGTCGATCGGCGACCTGGCCGGCGGCACCTGGCGCGCGCTCTCCGGACGCCGCAGGGCGATGATCTTCGCCGGCGCCGCGTCGAGCCTGAAGTCGAACTCGAGCTGACCCTGGCGGGCCGCGATCATGGCGCGGACGACGCTGCGGAAGCTGAGACCCTGGGAGAGGCCTTCGTTGGCCTGCTTGATCGCCGCCAGATCGGGAAAGGCGAAGAACGTCTCGGCGTTGGTGCGCAGCACCGGCCGGAGGACGCCGCACTTTACGAGGTAGCGCAGATGATCTTCGCGCAGCGCGCGATAGCGCGCGAGCACGTCGCGCAGCGCATGATACTGACGCTTCAGCGTGCCGGGCGTGGCGACGCCAGCGAGCCGACAGAATTCCTCCTCCGACAGGATCCGGATCTGGCGGGCTGCGCCCGGCAGCGCGTTGAGATCCTCGGCGCGCTTGAGCTTGTTCGACTTCTCGCGCACGCTCCGGCTCGATCCGGGCAGCCGTTCCTCCGCCGCTTCCTCGGCGTTGGTCGGCGGCCCGAACCCCTCGGCTCCAATCACGACCATCGTCGTCCGGGCGTTGACGTCGTCGGCGGTGGCGCCGCCGAGACGAGTGACGAGCTGGCGCGCCTGCGCACGTCCGAGCGAGCTGAGCTTTCCGGTAAAGACGACGAGTTGTCCCGCGAGCGGGACACTCGACTCACGTGAGGATGAGGGCAAACGGCCTCTCCGACTGCATGGCTTGGGAGCGGAAACCGCTCCAAGATGATGGAGAATGGAAGCGAAGTCAAGACAATGATTCTTGCCGGCGACATCGGAGGAACGAAAACACTGCTCGGGCTGTTCGACAACGCGCCGGCGCGGCCGCGGCCCGCGCTCGTGCGCTCGTTCGGCACGCTCGATCATCCGGATCTGCCGACGATGATCGCGGAGTTCATGAAAGAAGACGAGGCGGCGGGCGCGCGCGCCACGCATGGCGCGATCGAGTCGGCGTGCTTCGGCGTCGCCGGACCGGTGATCGACGAGACGGTGAAGGTCACCAACGTGCCATGGTTCGTCGATGCACGCCTGGTGGCGGCAGCGCTCGGGGGCGTGCGGGTCGCGCTGCTGAACGACCTCGAGGCGCTGGCCCATGCGGTGCCGGTGCTGCGCGAGTCGGAGACCCAGGTTCTGCAGGAGGGGGAGCCGCAGCGCGGCGGGAACATCGCGTTGATCGCGGCTGGCACGGGACTGGGCCAGGCGCTGCTCCACAACGTCGACGGGCGGTTCGTGCCATCGGCGTCCGAGGCTGGACACGCGGACTTCGCGGCGCGAACCGAGCGGGAGATGGCGCTGACGCGGGATCTCACGAGCCGCTACGGCCGCGCGGACGTCGAGCACGTGGTGTCGGGCCGGGGACTGATCAACATCCACCGCGTCGCTCACCGTCAGCCGTGCACCGCGGGCGTCGATCTCGACTCGCCTGAGGCGCCAGCGACCATTTCGGCGGCGGCGCTCGACCGGCGGTGTGTCGGCTGTGAGGAGACGCTCGATCTGTTCGTCGAAGCCTACGGCGCCGAATCGGGGAACCTGGCGCTGCGATCGGTGTCGACCGGCGGCCTGTTCATCGGCGGCGGCATCGCGCCGAAGATTCTTCCGGCGCTGACCGCCGGGGCCTTCATGCGCGCGTTCCGCGCCAAGCCGCCGCTGGGTCCGATGCTGTCGGCGATGCCGGTGAAAGTGATCCTGAACGCCGAGTCGGGGCTGCTGGGCGCGGCTGTCTACGCGGCGGGGCACTAGGGGAAAACGGGGTCGGGAGTCGATTGCAGTTTCTGCATCCGCAGAATCCACAGAGGCCACAGAAGCGATAGGCAGGAACTGCAATCGACTCCCGACCCCGTTTTTATCTTGTGCTCATTTCTGTATACCTATCTGACACGAACGTCAGCGAGTGAACAGCTGCGACCGCGTGTCGGTTCCACGATCTACCCAACACCGGATCGCTTGAGATATTGTTCGTTGCTGCATGATCTGGTTTTTTGATCGGGATGGCGAGAAGCTCCGCTACGAGATCAGCCACGACCGCGCCGCAGGGCGCTACAAGGTTGTGATTACGCACCCCGACGGCCGCGAATCGGTGGAGGAAGTCGAAGAGCCCACCGAGCTCATCGAGCGATCGGTGCAGCTGATGAACTCGCTGCGCGGCGAAGGCTGGCGCGTCGCTTAGCGCGACGCCACCAGATAGTCAAACCACAAGCAGGCAAGCTTCTCCTGGACGGTGTTCTGCCGCAGGCGCGCGGCCAGGTTCGGGAAGTCCACCCGATCCATGTCCTGGTCCTGGTTGAAGCAGGAAAAGATGATCGTCTCCTGTCCGGTAGCCGGATCGACGTGCTTCTGCAGGCACTGAGCGCAGACTTCCTTCATCATGCACTGCATCGGTGAGTTGATGCTGGCGATGCTGACGTGCGCCGGCTTGAGGTACGGCTTCAGCACGCCGTGGCGCGACGCCTTCACCGCCGCCATCATGCGATCCGATCCGATCGCAATGATCCGGTCCACGGTCTCGAGCGGCACGATCCGATCGCCGAGCTCGCCGCGCTGGTAGGCGAGCATCGCCTGCACGATGTTGCCGCGAAAATGCGCGTCCTGCGGCCGCCCCGGCGCAATCGAAGCGCCAATGTCGGTGCTCCAGATGACCTGATCGGTGGCGCCCTCGATGTCCTCGCGCTTGAACAGATCCTCCCCCTTCTTGTAGCCGGCGAAGTAGACCACGCGGTTGCCGTGCTCGCGCATCGCCTTCGCGATCGAGAACAGCACCGCGTTTCCGAGGCCGCCGCCGAGCAGCAACACGTTCTTGCCGTCGGGAATCTCGGTCGGCGCGCCGGTCGGCCCCATCACCACCACCAGCTCTCCCGGCTGCAGATGCGCGACCAGCCGGCTCGAGACGCCGAGCTCCAGCGCGATCAGCGACAGCAGCCCCCGCTCCTTGTCGACCCAGGCGCCGGTGAGCGCGATCCCTTCCATCAGCAGCGGGACGTGGCCGGCGCGCCGCGCCGTCGACTCGAAATTCTGCAGCCGGTAGAACTGACCAGGCTCGAAATGCCGCGCCGCCGCCGGCGCCTTCACGATCACCTCGATGATCGTTGGCGTCAGACGCACGACCTCTACCACGCTCGCGACAAGCTCGGCATCGAGGCGGGCAGCCAGGCGAGTCCAGGCGGCGTCACGCTCCGCCTGGCGCGCGGGATCGAGCGACGCCAGCTCGCGCGCGAACAGCTTGGTCACCTGCGGAAACCCGTGCTTCGCCGAGGCCATTGCCTTGACGACGTTGCCGGCGTAGCGCGGGTGGTTGTCGCCGTAGTAGGTCACGAACTTACCGCCGGCGTCGTGCGAGGTGAAGAACCCCTCAGGATCGGGGACGAGATGAAACCCTCCGTCGCCGTTTTCGACCGCCTTGTGCGGCTGGAAGAACTTCTTCCTGGCGTCGAGCGCGAAGGTCCCCTTCGCCTCGTTCTCGCAGGTGATGTTGGGCGACGTGCCGGCGGCGACCAGGCAGGTTCGCGCGGGCAGGGTCATCTCCTGCCCTTCCCGCCCCTCCTGCCCTTCCCGCCTGAAGATCATCGCCGTGAGCGCGCCGTTCGCATCGGACACTGCCTCGGTCGGGTTCAGGTTCTCCGCGAACACGATCCCTTCTTCGAGTGCCTTGATCACCTCTTCATGATTCAAGCGGTAGGCGGGCGAATCGACCATCCGCTTGCGGTAGGCAATCGTCACCCCGCCCCAACTGCGGACGAGCGCCACGAAGTCGGGCGAGTCCCCCGCCTGCTCCGCACGCGTGCGCTCGGCGCGGATGGCACGGCCGTGGACCAGATACTCGTCGAGGATCTCCAGCTCCTCCGAATCGTACGAGCCGCGCACCCGCGCCTCGCCCAGCCACGCCGACAGCGTTTCGTACTGGTGGAGGGTCTTCTCGACCTGCACCGGGTAGTAGGCCATCAGCTCGGTCGCGGTGTCGATGGCGGTGAGCCCGCCGCCGATCACGATCGCCGGCAGACGCGTCTGCAGGTTCGGCAGCGCCTCGCGCTTGAAGGCGCCGGTCAGCTGCAGCGCCATCAGGAAATCGCTCGCCTTCCTGATCCCGCGGATCAGGTTGTTCTTCATGTCGATGATCGTCGGCTTGCCGGCGCCGGCCGCGATCGCGACGTGGTCGAACCCGTAGGCCCACGCGTCCTCGATCGGGATCGTGCCACCGAACCTGACCCCACCGTAGATGCGGATCCCTCGCCGCCGCGCCAACGTCAGGTGCAGCAGGGTCAGGAAGTTCTTGTCCCACCGGACCGTGATGCCGTATTCCGAGACGCCGCCGAACCCCTCGAGCACCCGCTCGTCGAGCGGCCGGTAGATCTCGCTCCAGTCGCGGATCGGACGCGGCGCGGCCGTCTCGGTGCCGGTGAGGTCGCCGGCAAGCGGCTCGATCTTCAACCCGTCCACGCCGACCACGCCGAACCCTTCGTTCACCAGGTAGTGCGCGAGCGTGTAGCCGGCGGGGCCGAGACCGACGACGAGCACGTTCTTGCCGTTGTAGGGCAGCGGGTAGGGCCGGCGCACGTTCAGCGGGTTCCAGCGCGTCAGCAGGCCATAGATCTCGACGCCGAACGGCATCGCCAGCACGTCGGTCAGGACGCCGGTCTCGATCTGCGGGATGTTGACCGGCTCCTGCTTCTGGTAGATGCATGACTTCATGCAGTCGTTGCAGATCCGATGGCCGGTGCCTGGGCACATCGGGTTGTCGACGATCACGAGCGCGAGCGCGCCGACCGCGTCGCCAGCCTTGCGCAGCGCGTGCATCTCAGAAATCTTCTCGTCGAGCGGGCAGCCATCGAGGCTGATCGCGAGCGGGTTGACGCTGACCCTGCCGTCCTTGTCGCGCAATCCTTTCGAGCACGAGTCTTTGTCGCGCTCGTGGCACAACACGCAGTAGTGGATCTCGCTCAGGACCTCGCGTGGCCGCATGCGCGCGTCGGTCAGGGTAAAGCCATCGCGCCGCCTCAGCCGCCACTCTGGACCGGTCAGCGCCTCGGGCAACCGCGGATCGGGATGCTCCACTTCGACCAGGTGGAAAGGCTCGACGGTCTCCGGGAAGCGGAAGATGACCCAGTCGCGGTAGGCCCGATCGTGAATACGCGCGGCGCACCACCGCTTGAGGGCGTTCAAATGCTGATTGCCAAATGCGGATTGCTGATTTGATGGAAATTGCTGATTTGATGGCTCATTGCCCTTCTCGCTATCCAGCAGGGCGCAGCCGGCTCTGGCGATGGCGAGCTCGCGGTCTTCGGTTGACGCGGCGGCGACGAGCGCCGCGACGATCTCGTCGTCCTCTGGCGTCGCCGCGACGTGCGCGCCATTTTTCAGCAGCGGCAGGGCGCGGCGCCTGACGAAGTCCACCTTGAAGCGGAAGAGATCGTCCTGGGCTCGCGTGGCGGCGGCAATCGCCGACGCGGGCGCATCCACGTCGAAGAGCCGAGCGAGGAAGCGGCTCACGTGCGGCGCCATCGCGATCAGGAGGTTCGAGAGGGTGACCGGCGGCAGCGGCGCATCGGGCGCGCGCCGGTAAGCGTCCCACTCGGCC
>DATASG010000141.1:0-21120 GCA_036269295.1 Vicinamibacterales bacterium
CGAACGCCAGCCTCGTCGTTGCCGGCGATCTCGAGACCGGCGCGGCGCGGAAACTGATCGAGAAGTATTTCAGCGACGTGAAAGCGGGGGCCCCGCCGGATCCGATCTCGATTCCTGGCGTCGCCTTGAAGGATGTGCAGAAGAAGACGATCACCGATCGCGTACAGCTGCCGCGCCTGTATCTCGCGTGGCTGACGCCGCGGCACTTCGAGCCGGGCGACGCGGCGCTCGACACGGTGGCGGACATCCTGGCCGGCGGGAAGAACTCACGGCTGTTCAAGCGGCTCGTTTACGACCTGCAGATTGCCCAGGATGTCAGCGCCTCGCAGCAGTCGCAGGCGTTGTCCTCGTCGTTCCAGATCGTGGCGACACCGCGGCCGGGGCACACCGTGGCCGAGCTCCAGAAGGTGATCGACGAGGAGATTCAGAAGCTCCAGCGCCAGGCGCCGACCGCGCACGAGCTGGAGCGGTCGGTCAATCAGATCGAGTCGTCGTTCTACAACCGGATGGAGCGTGACGGCGGCTTCGGTGGAAAGGCCGACCAGCTGAACGCGTACTACACCGCGACCGGCGATCCGGACTGGTTCAACGAGGACCTCGCCCGCTACCGCGCCTTGTCGGTCGGCGACATCACCGCCGCCGCCGTCCAGTTCCTGCCGTTGGACAAGCGGGTCGAATTGACCGTCGAGCCCGCGAAGCCATAGGGTCGAAATCAAAGTCGGAGTTGAAGGTCGGAGCGTTGATGCGAAAACAGGCGTTGTTGATTTTGACCACGGTGGTGTGCGCGGCTGTTGCCGTATTTGCCCAGGCGCCCGACCGATCGCATCCGCCGCAGCCTGGACCACCGGCGCCGCTACGGCTCCCCTCCATCCAGAAGCGGAAGCTGTCGAACGGCCTCCCGGTGTGGATCGTCGAGATGCACGACGTCCCGGTGGCCCAGATCAACCTCGTCGTCCTCAGCGGCACCGCCAACGATCCACCCGGCAAGTACGGCGTCGCCAGCCTCGCGGCGGCGATGCTGGAAGAAGGCGCAGGATCGCGCTCGGCGCTCGAAATCGCCGACGCGATCGACTACCTCGGCGCGGACCTCGGCGCCGCGACCACATCGGACCTCTCCGCGGTGCGGCTGCACGTGCCGGTCGCGCGGCTGGCCGACGCGTTGCCGATCATGGCGGACGTGGCCCTGCGCCCGACCTTCCCGAAAGAGGAGCTCGACCGTCAGCGCCAGCAGCGATTGACGAGTCTGCTGCAGGGCCGCGACGATCCGCCGACAATCTCGTCCGTCGCCTTCTCGCGCATCCTCTACGGCAAAGGCCACCGCTACGGCACGCCGCAGATGGGCACCGCCGAAACCATCAAGACCTTCAGCTCCGATGACCTGCGCGCGGCCTACGTCAGCGCCTTCCGACCGGAGAACGCGGTGCTGCTCGCGGTAGGCGATATCACCGCCGACCAGGCGATGCCCCTGTTCGAGAAGAACTTCGGCGCCTGGAAAGCGGCGGGCACCGCAGCGGTGGAGAAACTTCCGGCAACCGACGAACCCCCGGCGCGGCAGGTGTATCTCATCGACAAGCCGGGCGCGGCGCAATCACAGATCCGGATCGGCCGCATCGGTGTGCCACGCTCGACCACCGAATACTTTCCGATTCAGGTGCTGAACACCATCCTCGGCGGCTCGTTCACCTCGAGGCTGAACAACAACCTGCGGGAGGTTCACGGCTACAGCTATGGCGCCGGCTCCGGCTTCGACATGCGCGGCGGTGCTGGGCCCTTCTCCGCCTCGGCTGGCGTTCAGACGGACAAAACATCGGAAGCGCTGAAGGAATTCTTCAACGAGCTGAACGCGATCCTGAAACCGGTGCCGGCCGAGGAGTTGGCACGCGCGAAGAACTACGTGGCGCTGCGCTACCCGAGCGCCTTCGAGACCACCGGCGACATCGCGCGGCGCCTGGAAGACGCGCTGGTCTACAAGCTGCCGGACGATTATTTCTCGAAGTACGTGCAGAACATTCAGGCGGTCACCGCGCTCGATGTGCAGCGCGCCGCCCAAAAATACATCACGCCCGACCACCTCGCCGTCGTCATCGTCGGCGACCTGAAAGTGATCGAACCGGGTGTCCGCGCCCTCAACCTCGGCCCGATAAAGGTGATGACGATCGACGAGGTCTTTGGCCCCAAGCCTTAGAGCAGGAACTCGGTCTCCCCGGTTTTTTCTGTCCGCTTACGCCTTGGACTTGGCTCCCGCCAGCACCAGCGCGATGCCGCCGACCAGAGCGCCGACTCCTGCGATCGGCGCAATCGGGAGGCTGTGCTCCTTGTCCGCGTCAACCTTGAGTGGTCCGAGATCGACGACCCGTTCGCGGCTCGTGTAGCTGAAGCCGCCGAGCGCCAACGAGAGGACTCCAAAAACAATCAAACAGATACCGATGAGCTTCATAAGCCCTCCGCTCGTCCACATGCACGAGCCACGCCGATCCCGACTTCCGCAGCGAAGTTCACAGGATTGAACCCGGTTCGGCGCGTTTGGCCGTTCGCACCTTCGTTTGACCCCTTCGAGCCTGAATTGGACATCAGTCGCCAGGCATCCCAGTTGCTCTTCCACCGATCCTCACGGCCAAAACCGGCGTCGCGGTGTCTGCTCCTTGAGGAGGTGTCCGATGCGTCGATATGTGCTGATCGTCTGCGCCTGCGCGATCGTCATGATGCCGGTCGCGCGAGCCCAGGGTCCGGCTCCCGCACCAAAGGTAGCCGCGCCAGCGGCGGCCGCGGCGAAGCTGCCGGTGCGGCGGGTCGTGCTCTACAAGAACGGCGTCGGCTACTTCGAGCACGTCGGGCGGGTGCGCGGCAGCCAGTCGGTCATCATCGACTTCAACACCGCGCAGCTGAACGACGTCCTGCAGTCGCTGACGACGCTCGATCTCGGCGGCGGCCGGATCGCGGACGTCTCGTTCAATTCCGAGGCGCCGTTCGCCCAGCGGCTCGGCGCGCTCACCCTTCCAGTCGCCGAGCGGACCACGCTGGCGGAACTGCTCGGCGCGCTGCGTGGCGCACGGCTCGAGGTGCGCACCGCCGGTCGTGTGATCGCCGGACGCCTCCTCAGCATCGAGCGGCGCCCCCGGAAGGACGACGTGCCGCGCGACGAACTGACGCTCGTGAGCGACGGCGGCGACATCCAATCGGTGGAGCTGGTCCCGGGCGTCGGCGTCAGGCTCGCCGAGCGCGAATCGGCCGACCAGGTTGGCGCATACCTCGGGCTGCTCGCCTCGAATCGATCGCAGAATCGTCGACGGTTGACGATCGCGACCGTCGGCACGACCGAGCGCGAGGTGATGGTCAGCTACATCAGCGAAGTCCCGGTGTGGAAGACGACCTACCGTCTTGTGCTCCCGACCGGCGGCACACCCGTGCTCCAGGGATGGGCGGTCGTCGACAACACCATCGGCGAAGACTGGAATGACGTCGAGCTGTCGCTGGTCGCGGGTGCGCCGCAGTCATTCATCCAGCCCCTGTCGCAGCCGCTTTACTCACAGCGCCCGACCATCGGGCTGTCGCGCGTCAGCGGTCCGATCCCGCAGTTGCATCAGGAGACGATGACCGAAGCACAGCCCAGCGCCAGCGGACGCGTGCTTGATCAGCGAGGCGGCGTGATGCCTGGCGTCACGGTCACAGCGGTGGACCGGAACGGTCGCCGCTGGTCCACGGTGAGCGATACCCAGGGCCGCTACGCGTTCGGCGTGCTGCCGGCCGGTTCCTACCGAATCGAGCTCACGCTCAACGGCTTCAAGCAGCTGAATCTGAACAACGTCTCGATCGACGGCACGTCCGTGATTCAGGACGCGATGATGCAAGTCGGCGGCGTCAGCGAAAACGTCACCGTCACCGGCTCCTCGGCACGAATCGACACCTCGACGTCACTGGCACGAAGCAGCAGCGGCAACGCACCTGTCCGTCTGGGCGGCGTAGCCGGCGGGGTCACGGGCAGCGCGGTCGGCGGCCTCGCGGCGGCGCCGCCACCGGCGTCCCCGGTTGATCGCACGATGGTCGAGGAGCGGCTGGCCGGCATGCAGGCATCCGCGCAAGGCCAGAACCTCGGCGACCTGTTCGAGTATCGCGTCGACGGCGCGATCACGATTCCCAAGAACCAGTCGGCGCTGGTGCCGATCGTGCGGGCCGACGTCGGCATCGAGCGCGTGTCGCTGTGGAGCGAGCGTGGCGGCAGTGCGCGGCCGCTGCGCAGCGTCTGGCTGACGAACTCGAGTGGGATGACGCTCGACGCCGGGTCCTTTACCGTGCTCGAGGGAGCGACCTTCGCCGGCGAGGGGCTGGTGGATTCGGTCAAACCGGGCGAGAAGCGGCTGGTCTCGTACGCGGTTGACCTCGGGGTCCAGATCGACGCCCGGCGCGGCGACGATCAGCAGCGCGTGAGCCGGATTCGGATCAATCGCGGCGTCGCCGTCCAGCAGAGCGAGCAGACGTCGCGGCGGGTCTACACGCTGCGCAACAACGACACCACCGCTCGTACCGTCATCGTCGAGCATCCGATCCGCCCGGGATGGACGCTCGTGAAAGGGGCCGTACCGGTGGAGACGTCGCTGTCCGCCTATCGGTTTGCAGTGCAGGTCGAACCCAAAGGCGTGGCGACGCTCGAGGTCGCCGAGTGCCATCCGCTCGACACCAACTACTCGGTGTCGCAGCTCAGCGACCAGCAGATCGCCGTGTTCGTGCGTGGCTCGCGTGAGGACGCGCAGCTGGCGCAGGCGCTGGTCCCGATTCAAGCGAAGAAGGCGGAGATCGCGTCGGTCGAGAGCGAGATCGAGAGCCGCCAGGCGGAGGCGAACAAGATCGCCGAGGATCAGCAGCGTCTGCGCGAAAACATGAGCGCGCTCAAAGGTGGCTCCGGCGAACAACAGCTCGTAAAGCGATACGTGGCGCAGCTCAACCAGCAGGAGGATCGGATCGCGGTGCTGAGGAAGGAGACCGCCGACCTGAACCAGCAACTGGCGCGGGCGCGGGAGCAGCTCGGGCGCCTGATCGAGGCGCTGACGCTCGACCTCGAGTTGCTGGCGGCCGATGCGGATGCCGACGCGCCCCTTCGACCGTGATCTGACGCTACACTTCGGTCGTGCCGACGCACGACGTCCACGTCTGGTTTCGCGCCACCGATGCACTCGACGCGGCGGCGATCGCCGCCGCCGCGGCGGTGCTGTCGGACGAGGAGCGCGAGCGATACCGCCGCTTTCATTTCGCCCGTGACGCCCGCGACTACGCCGCCGCCCATGCGCTGCTGCGCCAGACCCTCTCGCTCGGTGGAGACCGGATGCCCACCGAGTGGCGATTCGAGAAGACGCATGCCGGGAAACCGCGTCTCATCGGTGACCGCACCGACCGTGCGTCATTCAGCCTTTCGCACACCCTCGGCATGGTCGCCTGTGCCGTCACCTCCGGCGCAGAAGTCGGCGTCGATGTCGAATGTGTCGACCGCGACGTGGACGCCGACGGGATCGCGGCGCGCTTCTTTGCCCCGGCGGAGGCTGCCCAGCTCATGGACGTGAAAGGGGAGGCGCGACGCGATCGCTTCTTCGATTTCTGGACGCTGAAGGAAGCGCTCGTCAAAGCGCTCGGACGCGGGATGGCGGTGTCGCTCAACTCACTTGCCTTTACCGTCTGCGCAGGCGGCGATATCCGCCTGGACGCACCGGACGTCGATCCCGGCGCCTGGCAGTTCGCGCTATTCGCCCCGAGCCCGCGTCATCGCCTGGCGGTGGCGGCCGCGCGGATGCAGTCGAGCCCAGCCCGGATCATCTTTCGATCTCTCGAGTGCCTCGGCTGACGACAGGGATTACAATCCCCGCCAGGAGCCGCTCATGTCCAACCGACTCATCCGCGCGCTCGCGCTTCTCGCCCTGATTCTGGCACCCGCTCTCGCCCTTCGACAGGGCATCGCGGCGCAGGTGCCGACCGCATCCGACCCGCCCAGGTATGTGCTGCCGCCGAAGGTGATCGTCGACGCGTTCGATGCCGAGCCCCTGCCGCAGACCCTGGTCAGTCCCAACAAACAGGTGATCGCACTGACCAGGGCGCGGACCTACCCGACCATTGCAGAGCTCGCACAGCCGATGTACCGGCTCGCCGGCGCGCGCGTGAATCCCAAGACCAACGGCCCGCACCGCGCCTCCGGCCTGCCCGGAACCGGCATCTATGCGATTACCCTGAAGAAGATCAGCGGCGGCGCCGAAACCGCGGTGAAGATGCCGGCCCAGGCGCGCATCTCGAACGTCAAGTTCTCGCCCGACGGTTCGCGCCTGTCCTTTCTCCAGACCAGAGACGATGGTATCGAGCTGTGGGTCGCCGACGGCATGACCGGCGCCAGCAAGGCGATGGTCACCGGCGCCGATCGGATCAACGCCACGACCGGCGATCCCTGCGACTGGCTGCAAGACAGCGTCACGATGCTGTGCCGGCTCGTGCCGGCGGGACGCGGTCCGGCGCCGGCCGAACCGCTGGTGCCCTCGGGCCCGCACGTCGAAGAGAATGACGGCAAGGCGGCGCCCGCGCCGACCTACGAAGATCTGCTGAAGACGGCCTACGACGATACCCTGTTCGACTACTACTTCACGAGCCAGCTCGCCGCCATCAACGTGTCGACCGGCGCCAGGACGATGATCGGGAAGCCTGCGGTCCTGAGCACCGCTGTGCCGGCGCCCGCCGGACAGTACGTGCTGGTGGCCAGGATCAAGAAGCCGTTCTCCCACACCGTGCCGATGAACGGGTTCGCGCAGGACGTCGAAATCTGGACGCGCGCCGGCGAGGTCGCGAAGAAGATCGCGGACCAGCCGTCACGCGAGGGGACCACCCTCACGGGCGTCGAGCCTGGGCCGCGGGGCTACCGCTGGCGAGCCGATCAGCCGGCGTCGATTCTCTGGGCGGAAGCGCTCGATGGCGGCGACCTCAAGAACAAGGTGCCGTTCCGTGACGTCGTGATGTCGCTGGCGGCGCCCTTCTCCGGCCAGCCGGTCGAGGTCGCCAGGACCGAGTGGCGCTATGCCGGGATCAACTACACCGACGCTGGTATCGCGCTGCTGACCGAGGACGACCGCGCCTCGCGCCGCACCCGCACCTGGATCCTGGAACCAGGCGCGCCGCCGCGCAAGGTCTGGGACCGAAAGCAGGACGCCGCCTACGACAACCCCGGAACGCCGGTGACCCGCCATAGCACGGGAGCGGCCGCCGGCGGCGGCGGACGCGGCAGCGGTACCGCCGGTTCGATCATCCAGAACGGCGATTTCATCTACGTCGCCGGCGTTGGCGCATCGAAGGACGGCGATCGTCCGTTCCTTGACAGACTGAACCTCAAGACGCTCAAGAGCGAGCGCATCTTCCGTTCCTCTGCCGAATCCCTCGAATCGTTCGTGGCGCCGCTCAACGACGAAATGACCAGGTTCCTGACGCGCTTCGAAACCCAGAAGGACGCGCCGAACTACTTCAGCCGCGAAGCCGGCGCCGACAGCAGGCGCGCCGTGACGCAGTTCGCGGATCCGCAGCCGCAGGTGCGCGACATCCTCCGCCAGTACGTCACCTACAAGCGCAACGACGGCGTCACCCTGTCCGGCACGCTCTATCTCCCGCCGGGCTACAAGCAGGGAACCCGGGTGCCGGTGATCCTGTGGGCCTACCCGCGCGAGTTCGGCGACGCCGACTCCGCGAGCCAGGTCTCGGGTTCGCCGAACTCGTTCACCACCATCCGCGGCGGCTCGCACATGTTCCTGCTGCTCTCGGGCTACGCCATCTTCGACGACCCGACGATGCCGATCATCGGCCCCGGCGAAACCGCCAACGACACCTACGTCGAGCAGCTCATCGCCAGCGCCCAGGCGGCGGTCGACAAGATCGTCGAAATGGGCGTCGCCGATCGCGACCGCATCGGCGTCGGCGGCCACAGCTACGGCGGCTTCATGACCGCGAACCTGCTCGCGCACTCGCGGCTCTTCCGCGCCGGCTTCGCGGAGAGCGGCGCCTACAACCGCTCGCTGACGCCGTGGGGCTTTCAGTCCGAGCGGCGATCGTTCTGGGAGGCGCCGGACATCTACACCAAGATGTCGCCGTTCTGGTACGCCGACAAGATCAAGGATCCGATCCTGTTGATGCACGGCGAGATGGACGACAACACCGGGACGTTCCCGATCAACTCCGAGCGCCTGTACGCGGCGCTCAAGGGCCACGGTGCCACCGTGCGCCTGGTCATGCTCCCGAACGAGGCGCACGGCTACGCCGCGCGCGAAACGCTGCTGCACGTGCTTGCCGAGCGGCTCAACTGGTTCGACAAGTACGTGAAGAACGCCGGTGCCAAGAACACCACCAACTCGCAGGCTCGATAGACGCCTCGCCGCCTTCGTCTGGTTGTTTCTGGCAGGCGCCGGGCCGCTCGCGCAGCAGCCCGGCCTCTCCTCGCACGACCGCGATCTCGTCCTGACGATGCTGCGGCGAGCCCGCGCCGACGTCGAGCGCTACTACTACGACCCGTCCTTCCACGGCGTCGATCTCAAGGCGCAGCTGGCGCAATCCGAACGTCGTCTCAAGGCCGCCGCCACCCTCGCGGACGCCTTCGCCATCGTCTCGGACTTCCTGTTCCAGTTCGACGATTCGCATACGGTTTTTGTCCCGCCGACCGCCGGGCGCAGGGTCGACTACGGGTGGCAGATGGCGATGGTTGGCGATCGCGCGCTGATTACCGAGGTCGAACCGAACAGCGATGCCGCGGCGCGCGGCCTCAGCCCCGGTGATCGCGTGCTGCTGCTGAATGCGGACGCTCCCAGCCGGGCCAACGCGATGCGGCTCGGCTACTACTACCGCTATCTCCAGCCGCAGGCGCGCCAGCGGGTTGCGGTCCTCAAACCGGAAGGATCCGCGGTAACGGTGGACGTTACCTCGCGCCTTCTCGGCCGGGCGGTGGTCAACGACGGCGACGTGATCTCGGAGCTTGATGAGCTGCTCGCCCGCGGACGCGACCGCTCCGCCAGCGTCGGCGACGAGGTCATGGTGTGGAAGATGGCCGTGTTCGGACAGCCCGAGTCAGTGGACCGGATGATCGAGAAGGCGCGCGGCTACAAGACGCTCGTTGTCGATCTGCGCGGCAACGGCGGCGGATCGGTGACGACGCTGCAGGAGCTCGTCAGCCGCTGCTTCGATCGCGAAGTCGTGGTCGCGGTCGAAACCCGGCGTGGCGGCCGGAGCACGCGCGAGATCGCGACCCCGTCGAAGAACCCGTTCACCGGGCGGCTGGCCGTGCTGGTGGACAGCCGCTCTGCGTCGGCGGCGGAGATGTTCGCGCGGATCGTCCAGATCGAGCGGCGTGGGATGGTGCTCGGCGATCGCACCGCCGGCGCGGTCATGAGATCGCGGCTGTTCACGCACCGGGTCGAGTCGATCACCTCCACCGCCTTCTACGGCACCTCGGTCACCGTCGCTGACGTCCGGATGTCGGACGGCGGCAGCCTGGAAAAGGCCGGCGTCGAGCCGGACGAGATCGTGCTACCGACGCAAACCGATCTGGCATCGGGGCGCGATCCGTTGCTCGCGCGCGCCATCGATTTGGTCGGTGGCACAATCACGCCGGAAGAAGCCGGGAGGCTGTTCAAGTAAACTGCCGCGGTGCCTTCCGCCATTGACGCCTCGTCTGTCCTGGGCCTGACCGCGCTCGGGATGTTTACGGCGCAAATCCTGATCGGGCTGCTGCTCTCGGTCGGCTACAATCCGATCAGGCAGTGGCCCCGCCAGCGTTGGATCAAGTTGTTCACCTTTCACAACTGGCTCGGCTACCTTGGTCTCGCCGCCGCCTTCCTCCATCCGCTGACCCTGCTCACCTCGTCGGAGTCAGGATTCAAACTCTTCGACGTCCTGGTGCCCCTCTGGTCGCCGACGCAGCCGATCCCGAGCACGCTCGGCGCGATCGCGCTCTACCTGACGGCATTCGTCGTGCTGACGTCGTACTTCCGCCGCGTCTTCGGACGCCATCGCTGGAAGCAGCTCCACTACACGGCATACGCGGCCGCCGCCGTCTTCTTCGTGCACGGCGTCTGGGCGGATCCGCTGCTGAAGAACCGGCCGGTCGACTGGATTGACGCCGAGAAGGTGTACGTCGAAGGCTGCGCGCTGCTCGTGCTCGTCGCCACCGTCTGGAGGGTGAAATATCGAACCGGGCCAAGGGGCCGGAGGGCAGCGTAACGGAGGGGACCTCCGTCTACTCCGTTATCTAGAACGTGAACCGTACCTGGAGCTGGAACATCCGCGGCGGATCGATGTTGGCGAGCGCCGGGAGCGCGTTGGTCGCGGTGCCGACGGCAACCAACTGACCGAACGTCGGGTTCACCGTCCCGGTGTCGCCGTAGGTCGTCTGCGCGCGGCCGAGCAGATTGGCGTGGTTGAACAGGTTGAAGCCCTCCAGCCGCAGCAGCACCGTTCGCCGGTTCAGCTTCAGCCGTCCCTCGAGGAACATCGACACATCCTGGATCGCCGTGCCGCGGAACGTCGACTTGCCGATGACGACGCCGTCGATGACCGGCCGATCGTTGTTGGCGCCGTCGCCGTTGTTGTCGACGCCGGTGGTGGCGCTGAACGGACGGCCGGAGGCGAGCTGCGTCACGGTGCCGGCGGTGATGTTGTACGGCAGCTGGTAGCTGAAGGTGATCACGGCGCGATGGCGCTGATCGAGCACGCTCGGCCCGCGCTCGGTCTCGCCCAGCCGCGAGATGATGCTCTCGCTCGGCGCGATGCCGTTGCCGTCCGGCTCGGTGGTATTCGTGGCCTTCGACAGGGTGTAGCTGACCGCGGCGTAGATCTTCGAGTGACCGCGGTAACTGAGCTGCGTCTGCAAACCGTCGTAGTCGGCGACGCCAAGATTCATCAGCACGTTGACCGAGCGGACACCGCCGTTCACCGGCAGGATCGGACGGGTCGCGTTCGCCGCCGCCACGGACCGCACCTGCCCCGGCGCGGTCCGATCGAAGGCTGACGGTGCGTTGAGGTCGACCGTTCGATCGAGGTCGGTCCAGTGCTGTTTCAGGTAGTCGGATCCGACGAACCATCCTTTCGCGATCTCACGCTCCGCGCCGATCGAGACGACCTGGCTGCGCGGGTTCACGAGCTTGTCGGGGTAGTTGGGCAGCAGGTCGAAGTTCAGCCCGTACTGCGCGAACTGCGTCCGGTAGAAGTCCGCGTTGCCTGCCTTGAGCGTGATGTTGCGCGCCGGCAGCTCCGATGCCGGCAACGTCCGTGGATCGAACGCCAGCGGCAGACACGACCCCGTCAGGCAGGTCGGGAAGCCAAGCTGTCCCGGCGTCGCCGTGTAGCTCGTGTAGCCGTCGAGTCCGCTCGTCAGCGAATCCGCAACCAGGTTGGATTGAATCTGGGTGTAGTACATCCCGTAGCCGCCGCGGATCGCCAGCCGGGCGTCGCCGTGGGGATGCCAGCCGAAGCCGACCCGCGGCGCGATGTCGTTCTTCGCGTCGGTCAACGTCTGCAGGTCGTAGCGGACGCCGAGATCGAGCGTGAGGTCGTTGTTGACGCGGATGCTGTCCTGCGCGAAGCCGGCGATCAGCCACTGATTGAGGTTGTAGGTGGTGATGCCGTAGCTGATCGGCTGGGCGTAGCTCTGCACCTCCGAGAGCGTCAACTGATCGAACGGCGCCGTGGTCGTATTCAGGAACGTAAACGTGCCGAGCACTGCGAACCCGGGCTCGTTGCCCTGGCCGCCCGACATGTGACGCGCGAAGCTGCCGCCGAGGCGGACGCTCTGATTGCCGTGCGTCCACGAGAGCGTGTCGGAGAGCTGCGCCTGCCGGCTGAAGGTGTCGGTCAGACGTGATTGACCGATCGTGAACGGCACCGAGCCGGCCCGGGTGTAGGCCGTCGAGAGCGTCTGCGCCTCCCAGCGGGTGACCGGATCGGCGTCCAGATACGCGATCCGCGCTTCGTTGACGAGATTCGGTCCGAGGATCGAGGTCAGGTTGCCTTGGCCGGTCACCGCGCCTCGAGTGTATTTCCGGGCGACGTTCGGCGCGCTGGTGCCGCCGACAGCGTCGTTCGGGTTCGTGTCGTAGAACCGATCGACGTTCATTCGCACCATCAGCGTCTGGGGCGGCGAGATCCGGTGATCCACCCGCGCGTTGACGAGCCCCTGGCGATAGTTGCCGACGTAGGCGAGGTTGCCGTCGGCCGGCAGCAGGAATGCCGGAAGCGTGCTCGAAAGGAACGTCGTCCGATCCTGACGCGTGTAGTCGGCGGTCGCGAACAGAAACGTCCGGTCCTTGGCGAGGGGCGCGCCGATCGTGCCAGAGACCTGATTCAGCGCGTCCGGCACGTCCGCGGGATTGATGGCCGTGAGCGTGGTGGGTGTCACGCAGGTGGGAACCGACGGTGCGCAGAAGCCGTCGGTGCCGAAGCTGTTCGACTGCCAGCCGCCGGGCCGCGCCATGTAGAGACCTTCGCCGTGAGTGTTGTTGGTGCCCGACTTGGTCACGATGCTCACCGCGGGACCCGCGGTCCAGCCGAATTCGGCCGAGAACGCGTTCGACAGCGTGGTCATTTCCTGAACCGCGCCGAGCGGCACCGTCGACAGCATCGTCTGACGGCCCCAACCTTCGTCGTTGTTCACGCCATCGATCGTGAACGTGGTGGTGCGCCGGCTGCCGGCGCCGGTCACGAAATACGTGGCGTTGACGAACAGGTCGCCGGTGCCCTTGGCCGAACGGAACGCCGAGTTCAGCAGCGGGAGCGAGCTGACCTTGCGCCCGAGGATCGGCGTTTCGTCGATGGTCGCGCTCTCCAGCCGCCCGCCGATTTGCGCGTCGGCGCGCACGCCCTGCGCCGTGCCGTAGACCGTGATCTCGGACTTCTCGGCGCCCACGCGCAGCTTGACCCTCAGCGTCGCCGTTTCCCCCGCGCGCAGCGCCACCTCGCTGCGCTCCTCGGTGCCGAAACCCTGCTTCGACACGGCGACGGTATAGGTCCCAGTCAACGACAGCGCCGCCACCGTGGCACTGCCGTCGCTGCCTGAGATCGCCTCGCGGACCGCGCCCGTCTGGTTGTTGGTGACCGCCACCTTCGCGTCGCTGACCACCGCACCCGTGGGATCGCTGACCAGGACGACAATCGTCGAAGTGTTGGGCGATTGCGCCGACAGGGAGTGGACAGTCAGGAGAGGCAAGAGCAGCATCCACGCGGCGCGAAGCGCCCACGCGCCCCCACCGATCCTCCCCATCCCGCCCATCCTGCCTGTCCAGCCCATCCCGCCCTTCACTTCGGGTTCACTACGTAGTCCTTGAAGTAGCTGGTGGTGTCGGTCTTCGCCCAGATGCCGATCTTGCCCATCACCGGCGGCCGGAGCACGGCGTTATTCGCCGGGACGAGGTCCGGATTCGGCGGCGCGTTGTTCCGCCCCGGGCCCGGCATGCTGCCGAGCGTGTACTCGAGCGCCAGCTCGCCGTCGAGGGTGGTCTTCAGCTCGGCGCCGTTGATCGTCAGCTTCAGCTCGTGCCACGCGGCGCGCTCGAGCATGAACTTGTGGTCGCGATCGCTGAAGCGCATGTTGCGGCGGATGCCGTTGTGGAACTCCCAGAGCGCGACGTTGTTTTCGGTGTCGTTGTAGCGAACGGCGAGCCAGTCGCCGTTCGGCTTCACGTTGAACAGGATGCCGGAGGCCCGATCGGCATCGCCGGCGATGGTCTTGAACTTCACGCTGATCGTGCCGTTGGTGAAGTTGTCCAGGCCGCGCAGTACCGCCACCGGGAAATAGGCGAACTGCTTGGCGTTGTCCATCAGCTCCTCGTTCGAGGTGCCGTACAGCTTCCGCGCGCTTTCAATCAGCAGCCTGGTCGGGTTGTCCTTGCTCGACACCCACGGCCGGCCATCAATCATGATGACCTTGTCGGCGCCGTCCTGCACCACGACCCAGGTCCCGACCATCGCCTCGAAGGCCGCGGGCGGCTTGCCGACGGTCTCTTTGCTGAGATCAACCTTCACCTCGGCCCCGTGCAACGCCGCAACCGCGAGCAGAACGGCAGCGGCGGCGGTCGCAATAATCTGCAATTTGCAATGTGTAATCAGCATTTTCGTCATGGCTGTCTCCTGCGTATGAGAAATGCGCTCACCACAATCGCGGCCGGCCAGATGCCGTAGAACACCGCGGCCGCGCCTCTGGGGGCCGCCGCCAGCGGATGCCCCCGGAAGATCTGGTCGCCGGCTTCCACCGGCGGCTTGACGCCGGCGAGGTCGTAAATCGTCTCGAGCGCGCTCTCGGCCGTGGTCGCGCGGCTCATCGCCTTCCTGCCGCCGAGCTCATACCAGATCTCGCCGTAGTGCGGCGCCGTCTGTTCGAACAGGCCGATCGAGGTCGCCGACACGTAGCGCACGCGCACCGACGGCATCACCCGCCGGAGCTTGGCGATCGCCTTCCGATCGAGATCCGCACGCCGCGGATCCTCGGGCGCCAGATGCACCTCGATCCCAAGCGGCGCCCGAATCTGCGCCAGCGCCTGTTGGTCCGCTTCCGGGAACGAGTTCATCCGGTTCTCGGAGAGATCCCAGCTTGGCCATGCCGCGCTGCCGGAGAGGATGACCAGCATCGCGATCGCCGCCAGCGCCACCGACTCCTGCACCCGCCGCCGCACCGGCACGCCGAGCCGCAGCCACAGCGCCGCGAGCATCAGCCCGGTCACGACCAGCGCCAGCGCAATCAGCACCACGTCGAGTCGAATGAGGCCGTGCTGAAACTGCGCGATCATTGCCGGCGGTGTGTAACCCGCGAGACGCTCCCAGATACCGCCCTGCACCGCGGCGATGAAGGTGACGATCCACGTCCCGACGGTGACGCTGAGCGTCAGGATCGCCGCCGTGGACGGATGCTCGGTGAGCGCCGCCGCCGCTGAGGCGAGCGCGATCGTCAGCCCGGCGTTGAGCATGTGGCCGAAGGCCACCGTCATCACCTCCGGCGCGAAGACGCTGCCGCCGTAGCTCTTCCAGAGGAGCGCCGCTGCGAACGGCGCCAGAGAAGCCACCAGCCAACCCCCCAGCAGCACTGCGGCCTTGGCGCTCACGCGCGCAATCGCCGGGATCGGGTGCTGCATCTCGATCTTCAGCGCCCCGCTCTGCCGGTCGCCGGACACCAGACGGATCGCCACGAACGGGAGCAGGAAGACCGCGGCCACTTCACAGGCGCTGAAGGTCGGCGCCCAGATGCCGACCAGCGGCGAGAACGCTTCGCCGACCCCGGCGGTCGTGCCGTTCAACCCGCTCGCTTCGCCGTAGGTGCGCACGGCGCTGATGAAGGTGACGCCGACCAGCGGGCCCATCGCCAGCAGCAGGATCCACCACGCGCGCGAGGCGACGAGCTCCCGGTATTCCTTCGCCACCAGCCACGCCAAGGAAGAAACCAAAGACGGCTCGGCGGTCTCTACGGTGCCTTCTTCACGTGAGCGCAAGGAACACCTCTTCGAGGTCGCCGGTCGCTGCGCCGCGCGAGGCGGCCTGGGCCGAGAGCTGCTCGAACGTCCCCTCGCCGCGAATCGTCCCGCCGCTCAGCAGGACGAACCGATCGCACACGCGCGCCGCGTCCTTGATCTGATGAATCGACAGGAACATCGTCCGGCCGGCCGAGGCATAGGAGCGCAGCGTCTTCGCGACGTCGCGGCTCTGGCGCAGGTCGAGGCCGTCGAACGGCTCGTCGGCGAGCAGCAGTGGCTGCGGCATCAGCAGGCCGATCGCGAGCAACGCGCGCTTCCGCTGTCCTTTCGACAGGCTGCCGATCGTCGAATCCAGCAGCGGGCCGATGTCGAGGCGCCGCACCACCTCGTTGCGCAGATAGGCGCGGCCCCTGAAGAACCCCAGGGTGAAGTCGAGCGCCCAGCGGACCGACTGCGCCGGCCAGGGGACGATGGAGTCCGGCAGGTAGAAAAGGGTCGAAGCGCGCGCGCGGTCGGACATCGGCTGGCCGTCGCGCACCAGCGAACCGGCGTCCAGTGGCAGCACGCCGCCCAGGCACTCGAACAGCGTCGTCTTGCCCGAGCCGTTGGGACCGATCAGGCCGAGCACTTCGCCGGGCCGCACGCTGAACGACACCTCGCTCAGCGCCGTCAGGGCACCGTAGCGTTTTGTTAGATTTCTGGCCTGAAACAAGCTTTCATTTCTATCGGACAACGGCGCGCTACTACCAAGGGTCGTAGCCGCCTTCGCGCGCCTGGAGGACAGGCCGCGAGCCACGCCACGGCTACATGGGACGGGATCCGGGGCTTTGGGTGTAGCTGATTGCCATGCCGACGACGACGACGGCGACCGCGCCGATGAGGTTGTGCCAAAGGAACGCGATCCACGGTAGCCTGAACGCCACCGTCAGCACGATGACCATCCCGGCGATCAATCCCCAGAACGCCCCGCGTGCCGTCGCCCGCTTCGTCATGATCGCGAGAATGAAGACGCCGAGCAGCGATCCGTAGAAGAACGACCCGTATCGGTTGACCACCTCGATCAGTGAACCTTGATTGGCGGCGTAGATCGCGACCACACAGGCGACCAGCCCCCAGAAAAGCGTGGCCAGCTTCGACACCAGAAGGTAGTGAGCGTCCGACGCATTCCTGACCCAGAGCCGGCGGTAGAAGTCGATGATCGTCGCCGTGGCGAGCGAGTTCAGCTCGCCGCCGCTGGACGACATCGCCGCCGCGAAGATCGCCGCGATCATCAACCCGACCAGCCCCACCGGCATATGGGTCGTGATGAACGTGGGAAAGACGTAGTTGGTGTCGTTGTAGCGAGCGTCGCCGGTGGTGTCCATGACGACCGCGGCAGCCTTCGACCGGATGTCCTTCAGGCGCGCGTCGCTGGCCAGAAAGGCGGGACGATCCGCATCGGTTGCTGCCGCAGCGCGTGCTGCCAGCTCCGCGTCGAACGCCCGCTGAAGGCCGGCATACTCCGCTGCCCTCGGACCAGCGGCCACGCTCGCGTCATACACCCGGTTGAACAGCATCGGCGGCGTGTTGAACAGGTAGAAGACGAACACCAGGACGCCGGTGGTCAGAATCAGCAGCTGCAGCGGGATTTTGACCCACGCGCTCATCAACAGCGAGGTCCGCGCTTCGTCGATCGACTTCGCCGTCAGATACCGCTGGACCTGGCTCTGATCGCAGCCGAAGTACGACAGCATCAGGAACAGGCCGCCGATCATGCCGGTCCAGAACGTGTACGTCTCGGTCAGGTTGAAGCTGAAGTCGACCGCTTTCAGTCGTCCGGTGGCTCCGGCCAGCGACAACGCCTGGACGAAGGTGACGTGCGGCAGGATGCCGAAGAGCAGGATGACCACCGCCGCCGACATGCCGCCAACGACCAGGAACATCTGCTTGACGTCGGTCCAGGCGACCGCCTGCACGCCGCCGATCGTGGTGTAGGCAATCATCGGCACGCAGATCACCAGGACCGTCACCGGCAGCGTCCAGCCGAGAATCGTCGACATGAACACCGACGGCGCCGCCAGCGTCACCCCGAGCGCCATCGCGCGGCCGACCAGGAACAGGAAGCTGGCCAGCGAGCGGACGCGCACGTCGAAGCGGCGCTCGAGATACTCGTACGCCGTGTAGACGCGGGCGCGGGTGAAAAACGGCACCACCGTCAACGACAGGATCACCATCGCCAGCGGCAGGCTGAAGTAGTTCTGGATGAAACGCAGGCCGGTGGAATACGCGAGGCCCGTGGTGCCCACGATGGTGACGGCGCTCATCTGCGTCGCCATCACCGACAATCCGACCGCCCACCACGGCAGCGACCGGTTGGCCAGAAAGTAGCCGTCGACCTTGTCAGTCCCCTTCGAGCGGCGCAGGCCGTCGATGATGACCCAGCCGATGTAGGCAACGACGACGAGCCAGTCGAGCGGACGCATTCAGACGGCTGGCGGCTGGCGACCGATGGTCACCGCCATGGCGATGGCGGACGGTCGAGCGCTCACGAGAACACCCGGCCGAAGATCCACAGCGCGGTGATGATGACCGCCTCGAGCATGAGGACCTTGATGTAGGTCACGGTCATCGGCGTGTCGCCCTCGGACTGGGGTTCAGAGTTCATGGTTCAGCGCTCACAGGGCCGCGCTCCGCTCGGCGAGCGCCTGCTCCGCGTTCACGATCGCGTCGCTGGCGGCGGTCCACCACCCCTGGTCGGCGTCAAGCCGCGCGCGAGACGCCCCGGCCGCTCGGCCGGTCTCTTCCGGCGCCGGACCACCGCAGGTCCTGCGGATCTCGACGAAATGCCTGGGGCTCAGAATCTTCGTCAGCTGCGCCTCCGAATAGGTCAGCGCCGTGCCGAGCACCTCCATCGACGCATCGGTCAGGAGCCCGGCCAGCGAAGAATCCGGGTGGCGCTCACGCCCGCCGACCAGATGCGCCGCGATCGCGTGCGCCTTGCGAAACGGCAGATTGTGCTCGCGCACCAGCGTATCGGCGAGCTCGGTCAGCGTCGTCCAGCCGCCGCCGGCGCCTGCCTCGAGCGATGCCGCATCGAACTCCGCAGATGACATCGCCGCGGCGACCATCCGGACTGTGCGCGTCGCGTCGCGGAACATCGCGAACACCAACGGCTGCAGATCGTCCTCGGTGTCGACGATGTCTCCGAACGGCGTGTTGTGCACGGCCAACACGATCGCCTGCGCCTGTCCGAGCGCCTTGCTGCCGATCGCGCGCGCGTGCTCGAGCGCGACCGGGTTCCGCTTCTGCGGCATGATGCTGCTGCCCTGGACGTAGCCGTCGCCGAGGCGGAGGTACCCGAACTCGCCGGTACTCCACAGCAGCATGTCCTGAACAAAGCGCCCATGCCCGGTCAGCAGCACCGTCGCCGCCGACGTGCTCTCGAGCAGGTAATCCACGGTCGCGATGCTCCCGTAGGTGTTGCCGGTCGGCCCGCCGAAGCCGAGCAGCGACGAGGTCAGATCTCGATCGATCGGAAAACCGGTGCCGGTGATCGCGCAGGCGCCGAGCGGGTTGCGGTTCGTGGTCTCGAACGCCGCCTTCAGCCTGGTGCCATCACGCTCGAGCTGCTCGATGACCGCCAGCAGGTAGTGGGCCACGGTGCTGGGCTGCGCCCGCTGGGTGTGCGTGTGCAGGGCGAGGATGGTGTCGCGATGTCGATCGGCCAGCTCGAGCAGCGACCGGCGAAGCGCGAACGTCGCCGCCATCAGGCCGAGGACCAGCTCGCGCTGCCGCATCCGGTACATCGTCATGTCGATGTCGTTGCGCGAGCGCGCGGTGTGCAACCGTCCCGCGACGTCGTCGCCGCACGCCTGGATCACGAGGCGCTCGACGTAGAAGAACAGGTCTTCGTAGGTGCCATCGTAGGTGACGCCGCGAATCTCGTCCTGAGAGACCGAATCGAGCGCTTCCCGCAGCAGGTGCGCATCCGGGGCCGACACGATGCCCTGCGCCTTGAGCATGACCAGGTGGGCGTAGTTGATCGCCATCATTGGCGACAGCAGTTGGGCCTTGGCGTCCTCGAAGTTCTCGTTGAGGACGAAGGAGACGTATTCCGGCGCGAACTTCATCGCCTGGAAGTATATCGGGTCGCCGGACTTCTGAGGACGACGCCATCTATAATCGGGCGATGAAGTACTCCGTCCTTTGGGTGGTGCTCGCCGCCGCCACCGTCTCCGCGCAGACCGGGCCGAACGACCAGAGGGCGCGCGAGATCTACAAAGAGCTGGTCGAGATCAATACCACCGACACGCCGGCCGGAAACGTGACCAGGGCCGCCGAGGCGGTCGCGGCGCGGTTGAAGGCCGCTGGCTTCGCCGCCGCCGACATCCAGATCCTCGGCCCCGATCCGAAGAAGGGCAACCTCGTCTTCCGCTTCCGCGGCACCGGCGCGCGCCAGCCGATCCTCCTGCTCGCCCATCTCGACGTCGTCGAAGCCAGGCGCGAGGACTGGTCGATGGACCCGTTTACCTTCGTCGAGAAGGACGGCTTCTTCTACGGCCGTGGCACCAGCGACGACAAGGCGATGGCGTCTCAGTTCGTCGCCAACCTGATTCGCTTGAGGGAAGAAGGGTTCAAGCCCGATCGCGATCTGATCCTGGCGCTGACCGCCGACGAGGAGGGTGGCGCCTTCAACGGCGCTGAATGGCTGGTCAAGAATCACAGGGATCTGATCGAGGCCGAGTTCGCGATCAACGAGGGTGGCGGCGGCAGCATGCGGAAAGGCAAGTACCTGACCAACGAGGTGCAGGCCAGCGAGAAGGTCTATCAGGACTTCCATCTCGAGGTGGCCAACCCGGGCGGCCACAGCTCGCTGCCGGTGAAGGACAACGCGATCTATCACCTCGCCGCGGGGCTCGAGCGTCTGTCGCAATACACGTTTCCGGTCGAGCTCAACGAAGTGACGCGCGCCTACTTCGCGAAAACCGCAGATGTGGAAACCGATCCCACGCTGGCCGCCGACATGCGCGCCGTCGCCCGGGCGACGCCGGATCCCGCCGCCGCCGCCCGCCTTTCGGCGTCGCTGCCTTATTACAACGCGATGATGCGCACGACCTGCGTCGCCACCAGGCTGCTCGGCGGCCACGCCACCAACGCGCTGCCGCAGATGGCGAGTGCGAACGTCAATTGCCGCATCCTGCCTGGCGTCTCACCCGCGTCGGTGAAGGCCAAGCTGGTCGAGATCCTCGCCGACCCCAAGATCTCCGTCGCCTTCGTCGACGAAGCACACCCGAGCAAACCGTCGCCGCTGCGCCCCGACGTGATGGGGCTCGTGGAGTTGCTGACCAGGCAGCTCTACCCGGGTGCCGTGGTCGTGCCGGTGATGAGCACCGGCGCCACCGACGGCCTCTACCTGCGCAACGGCGAGATCCCGACCTACGGCGTCGAGGGCACGTTCGGCGACATGGACGATGTGCGCGCGCACGGGAAGGATGAGCGCGTCGGCGTGAAGCAGTATTTCGAGGGCCTCGAGTTTCAGTACCGGCTGATGAAGGCGCTCGCGCGTCAATGATACGCTCGCAGCGATGACACACGTCAGACCGACCCTGCCGGTTGCCCTCGTGCTGGGAGCCGGGTTCGCGTTCGCCGCCGGCCGTGGCGGGATCGCTCAGCGGACACCGGCGCC
>DATASG010000142.1:0-24722 GCA_036269295.1 Vicinamibacterales bacterium
CCGGGATTGAGCTGGAAGGAGGCGTCAACGAAGAGAACCTGCTTGCCGTACTGCTTGCTGACCTTGGAGAACGAAATCATGGTACCGGATCAAGCCTAGCACGCGGCCACCAGTGGCCTAGTTCAGCGTCAGGTGCAGTTCCGCGCCGAACAACATCGTCCGATCGTTGTCGCGCGCCGCCCACGTGACCAGCGTCGCCACCGTCGCCTCGGTTGCCGCGCCGCGCAAGATCGACGCGGCCGGACGGCTGTCCGCGCGCGAACAGCTCCTTGTCGTGATTGGGCCCCGCGCCCGAGAAGAAGTTGAGGTCCGGTCGCATCGCCGATTCGCCGGCCGTCGCCGCTTTGACGCGATCGATGATCAGCCAGGCGGCGCGGCTCGGCAGGTCGCGGTCGGCTGCCTCCCACGTCAGCGTGGCGGGCTGCGGATCGCGCGGGTGACTGCGGACAAAGGCTTCGAACGGTTCCTGTATCTCCGGCCACCAGGCGGTGTTGTGACCGGCCTCGGGCCGTGGGTGGTACTCGACCGCGACGCCGCTGTCCCGGAGATGGTCGACGAACGGCTGCACGTTGCGGATCGGATAGAGCGGATCCTGGCCGCCGTTGACGATGAAGAACGGCTTGTTCAAGAGGTTGGTGGGAAACAGCTCGGCGTCGACCGCGAGCTGATCGTTGGCGAGCACACATCCCGAGCCGCCTTGGCGGCGTCTTGCGGGTCGTGCGCGGCCCAGAACCGTTGGAACGCGGCGTCGATGGAAGGCGGCGCCGCGGCACCGGTCGCCGCGCCGAGGCCACCAGGAAAGCCAAGCGCACTAAGAAGACAGACAACGCAAAGGAGAGCCAGCACCGGGTTGTGTTCTTACAGCAACCCGGCACCCCGCGCCCATTTGTACTTGGCGCCGAGCACGTCCACCGGGATCTCAGTCGAATAAGGATAGGCCGGAATCTTGTGAGCGAAGAGATACTCGGACGCCTCCTCGACTTCCACATCCCCGGCCAAGGACACCACCACCGGCTTGTGGACCCCCTTCGCCCGCATTTCCTCGACGATCTCGGCCAGGAGCTTCGCGAACACCATCGGCGGCGTCACGATGGTGTGCCAGTAGCCCAGAATCAGCGAGTGGATCCGAGGCTCCTCGAGCCCCAGGCGAACCGTGTTCTGGTAGGTCTTCGGCGGCTCGCCGCCGGTGATGTCCACAGGGTTCCCCGACGCGCCAAACGGCGGGATGAATGTGCGGAACGCCGCGTCGAGATCCGGCGGCATCGTCATCAACGACAGTCCGTTGTCCACCACCGCGTCGGACAGCAACACGCCTGAGCCGCCCGCGCCCGTGATGATCACGATGTTCTCGCCCTTGGGCGTCGGCAGGATCGGCAGCGCCCGGGCAAACTCGAGCATCTCGCGCAGGGAACGCGCCCGAATCACGCCCGCCTGCCGGAAGACATCGTCGTAGATCTTGTCGTTGCCCGCGAGCGCGCCCGTATGGGAGCTGGCGGCGCGCGCGCCCATGGCCGTGCGTCCGGCCTTGAGTACGACCACGGGCTTCTTCTTCGACACGCGCTTGGCCACCTCGGCAAAGGCGCGGCCATCCTTCAGGTCCTCGCAGTGTTGCACGATGATCTGGGTGTTGTCATCCTGCTCGAAGAACGTCAGCAGATCGTCCTCGTCGATGTCGGCCTTGTTGCCCAAGCCGACGATCGCCGACACACCCATCTTCGCCGAGCGGGAGAAGCCGATGATCGCCATGCCGATGCCACCCGACTGCGACGAGAGCGCCGCATTGCCCTTGACGTCGTAGGCGGTGCAGAACGTCGCGCAGAGATTGCTCCACGTGTAGTAGAACCCGTAGATGTTCGGTCCCATCAGGCGGACGCCGTACTTGCGGCCGACTTCGACCAGCTCCTTCTGGCCCTCGACGTTGCCGGTCTCGGCAAAGCCGGAAGGAATCAGGACCGCGCCAGGAATCTTCTTTTCGCCGCACTCGGCCACTGCCGCGGCCACGAACTTGGCCGGGATCGCGAACACCGCGACGTCGATCACCCCCGGGACGTCCTTGACGCTCGTGTACGCCTTCAGTCCCATGATCTCGTCAGCCGACGGATTGATCGGATAGATCTCCCCCTTGTAGCCGCCGTTGATCAGGTTCTTCATCACCGAGTTGCCGATCTTGCCGGCCTCGGATGAGGCGCCGATGACTGCGACCGCGTTCGGCTTCATGATGCGGTTCATGTCGCGGACGATGTCGTCGTGCTTGGGACGGTAGCGCGCCACCGCCGGCGTGAAATTGACGACGATCCGGACGTCGGCCGCGATCGCGCCGTCCTTGGTGGCGAAGACCGGGTTCAGGTCCATCTCCGCGATTTCGGGATAGTCGGCGACGAGCTGCGACACATTCCGGATCATCGTCGCGAGCGCGTCGCGATTGACGGGGTCGGCGCCACGCACGCCCTTGAGGATTTGCGCCGCGGCGATGCCGTCGAGCATCGACAACGCATCGTCCTGAGTCGCAGGCGCGAGACGGAAGGTGATGTCCTTGAGCACTTCGACCAGGACGCCGCCCAACCCGAACGCGACCAGCTTGCCGAACACCGGATCGGTGACCGCGCCGATGATCACTTCCTGGCCACCGGCGAGCATCTGCTGCACCTGGACGCCGAGAATGTTGGCCTTCGCGTTGTGCCTCTTTGCGTTGGCGATGATCGCGTCGTAGCCCTTCTCGGCTTCTTCGGCGCTCTTGACCCCGACCAGCACCCCTCCCGCTTCGGTCTTGTGGAGGATCTCCGGCGACACGATCTTGAGCACCACCGGAAAGCCCATCGCCGTGGCCATCTTCGCGGCCCCGGCGGCCGACGTCGCCACGCCCTCCTTGGGTACGGCGATCCCGTACGCCTCGCACACCACCTTGCCTTCCGGTGCCGTGAGCGACGTGCGGCCTTCGGCTTTGACGGTATCGAGAATGCGCCTGACTTCAGGGTTGTTGCTCATCGTCTGTCCAGAGCCTTTCGATGCGAATTAGATGACTTTCTCGGTGCGCAGCACCGCGATCTGGTCGGCGCCGTAGCCGAGTTCCGCCAGCACCTCGTCGGTGTGCTCGCCGAGCAGCGGTGAGCGCTTGACGTCGGACGGACTGTCGGACATCTTGATCGGATTGCCGACCGTGAGGTACGTGCCGCGCGTCGGGTGATCGACTTCGACCACCGTGCCCGTCGCGCGTAGCGACGGTTCGTCCGCGATTTCCTTCATCGACAGGATCGGCCCGCACGGGATGTCGTGCTCGTTGAGGATGTCCATCGCCTCGAACTTGGTCTTCGTCTTCGTCCATTCCTCGATCTGGTCGAAGATGTCCTTCAGATGCGGCAGCCGCGCCTTCGGCGTGGCGTAGCGCGGATCGGTCAACCAGTCCTCGTGGCCGATCACCCTGCAGATCGCGTCCCAGACCGGCGCCTGGGTGATGAAGTAGATGTAGGCGTTGGGATCGGTTTCCCAACCCTTGCACTTGAGAATCCATCCCGGCTGGCCGCCGCCCGAGGCATTCCCCGCGCGCGGCACGGCATCGCCGAACCTGCCGTTGGGATACTGCGGGTACTCTTCCATGACCTGCGTCCGCGCGAGACGCTGCTGATCGCGCAGCTTCACGCGGCACAGGTTGAGCACGCCGTCCTGCATCGCCGCCAGCACGCGCTGGCCGCGGCCCGTCGTATTACGCTGATATAAAGCCGCCACGATGCCCAGCGCGAGATGCAATCCGGTTCCGCTGTCGCCGATCTGCGCCCCCGTGACCAGCGGCGGGCCGTCGTCAAAGCCTGTGGTCGACGCCGAACCGCCGGCGCACTGCGCGATGTTCTCGTAGACCTTGCAGTCCTCGTACGGCCCAGGCCCGAATCCCTTGACCGACGCGACGATCATGCGCGGGTTGAGCTCGTTGATGCGCTCCCAGGTGAACCCCATGCGATTGAGCGCGCCCGGAGCGAAATTCTCCACCAGGACATCGCACTTCTTGACCAGCGCTTCGAGGATCGCCTTCCCTTTCGGATGCTTCGCGTCGACGGTGATCGAGCGCTTGTTCGCGTTGAGCATCGTGAAGTACAGACTGTCCACGCCTGGAATGTCGCGCAGCTGGCCGCGCGTGACGTCGCCCTCGCCGGCGCGTTCGACCTTGACAACGTCGGCGCCGAGCCACGCCAGCAGCTGCGTGCACGTCGGACCCGACTGCACGTGCGTGAAGTCGAGGATGCGAACGCCATCTAGTGCCCTGCCCATCTCTGCGACCCTCTCATTTCTTGCGAACCGCGCTTTGCGGGTTGAGCTTGCCGATGCTGCCGCTCTCCGTCCCGGCCGCCGGATCGATCACCGCGTTGATCACGGTCGGTTTGCCCGAGTCCATTGCCGCGTCGACAGCGCGCTTCAGTTCGTCGGGCGTCGTCGCATTGACGCCGACGCCGCCGAATGCCTCGATCATCTTGTCGTAGCGCGCGCCCTTGACGAAGACCGTGATCGCCGGGTCCGGGCCCGCGGCGTTGACGTCGGTTCCGCGATAGATCCCGTCGTTGTTGAAAATGACGACGCAGACCGGCAGGTTGTAGCGGCAGAGGGTCTCGACCTCCATGCCGGAAAAGCCGAAGGCTGAGTCGCCCTCGACCGCGAGCACGGGCTTGCCGGTTTCGATCGCGGCGGCGATGGCGAAGCCCATGCCGATGCCCATCACGCCCCAGGTGCCGACGTCGAGACGTTTGCGCGGCTGATACATGTCGATCGCGCCGCGCGCCAGGTCGAGCGTGTTGGCGCCTTCGTTGACCAGGATCGCCTCCGGCCGTTCCTTGATCACGGTGCGCAGTGCGCCGAGCGCCCCGTGAAAATCCATCGGCGACCGCGTGCTCATCAGCCGCGGCGCCATCTTGGCGATGTTTTCCTCGCGCTTGGTGGTGACGGCGTTGATCCAGTCCGCCGGCGGTGCTGGCCACTCACTGCCCATGCCGTCGAGCAGCGCCGAGACGCAGGAGCCGATGTCGCCGACCACCGGAGCCGCGATCTCGACGTTGCTGTCCATCTCCTTCGGCTCGATGTCGATCTGGATGAATTTCTTCGATCCGGGCTCACCCCAGGTCTTGCCTTTGCCGTGCGACAACAGCCAGTTGAGGCGGGCACCGATCAGCATGACGACGTCGGAGTCCTTCAACACCGTCGAACGCGCGGCGCCCGCGCACTGCGGATGCGTATCGGGCAGGAGCCCCTTGGCCATGCTCATCGGCAGGAACGGAAGGCCGCTTCTTTCGACCAGGGCTCGGACTTGATTGTCGGCCTGCGCGTACGCTGCGCCTTTGCCGAGGATGATCAGCGGACGCCTGGCGCTCTTCAGGAGATCGAGTGCACGCGTGATGGCATCCGGCGCTGGAATCTGGGCCGGCGCGGCGTCGATGACCTTGACGAGTGATTTCCGGCCGGCCTCGGCGTCAATCGCCTGCGCGAAAAGCTTGCCCGGCAGATCGAGGTAGACGCCGCCCGGGCGGCCGGAAACCGCGGCACGGATCGCGCGCGCCACGCCGATGCCGATATCCGCTGCGTGCAGCACCCGGAACGCCGCTTTGCAAAGAGGCTTGGCGATCGCCAGCTGGTCCATCTCTTCGTAGTCGCCCTGCTGCAGGTCCACGATCTCGCGCTCGGACGAGCCGCTGATCAGGATCATCGGAAAGCAGTTGGTCGTGGCGTTGGCCAGCGCAGTCAGACCGTTGAGAAAGCCGGGAGCCGACACCGTGAGGCAAATGCCGGGCTTCTTGGTCAGGAAGCCGGCGATGGCGGCGGCGTTGCCGGCATGCTGCTCATGCCGGAACGAGATGACCCGAATGCCTGCGGCCTGCGCCTGGCGGCCGAAATCCGTGATCGGGATCCCGGGTACACCGTAGATAGTTTTGACCCCGTTGAGCGTGAGGGCGTCGATGACGAGGTGAAAGCCGTCCGTCAGCTTCCGCTCGGCGTCGGCGGCATTGGAGTCGGCGAGGTGGGCTGTTGTATCTAACATTTATGTCCTCCGACCGTTTTAACGTCGGACTGGCATACGGTATGTGGTATACCAGACAAAGTCAACATGCAACATCCGCCTGCGCTGACCTTGGAGCCCTTGAACGCGACCATCAGCATCGGCGACCGGGTGTACAAAGCGCTCAAAGAAGCGATTATGGCTGCGGACATCTATGGGCAGCGAGAGGAAATTCGGCTCGATGAGCGTCAGCTGAGCCGCGCGCTCGGCGTCAGCCGCACGCCAATCAGGGAGGCGATGACGCTGCTCGAGCAGGAGGGTTTCCTGCGGACGGTGCCCCGCCGCGGCGTCTTCATCGTCAGGAAGACCAAGAAGGAAATCATCGAGATTATCGAGGTCTGCGCGGCGCTAGAGAGCATGGCGGCGAGGCTCGCGACCATCAACGCGTCAGATGAGAGCATCGGTGCGCTGCGCCACATGTTCGACGAGTTTCACAGCTCCGCGCCGTCGGAGCACCTGCACGAATACTCGGATGCGAACGTCGCCTTCCACCAGGCAATCATCCAGCTCTCCGGTTCCCGCCTGATGGCCAGGACGATCGAGAACCTCTTCGTGCATGTCCGGGCGATTCGCAGGATGACCATCTCGCAGAAGGACCGCGCTTCTCGATCGATCGCCGATCACATGCGCATCATCGAGGCGCTGGAGCGCCGCGATACCGAGCTCGCCGAGCGCCTCGTCAGGCAGCACTCGCTCGACCTTGCGGCGCACGTCGACAGGTATTGCGATTTCCTCGACTGAGGCTCATCAATCTCGCCATGAACGAACGAGATCGCGGCGCCAATGACGATGTGCGGATGCGCGGGTTCGCGCACCGGCATACGGTGGCCGCCGCGCTGGCGTGGCTCGACGCGCAGGTGCGGCCGCTTGGCGCCGAGTCGCTGTCCTTGCGGCTGGCCGCCGGCCGCGTGCTGGCCACCGACGTCGCGAGCGACGTGGATGTGCCGGCCTTCGACCGCGCCACGATGGACGGCTATGCCGTGATCGCGGAAAGCACTGAAGGAGCGACCTCCTATAACCGCCTTCCGTTGGCCGTGATCGGCGACTCGCTTCCGGGACGTCCCTTTGATGGCGCGGTCGCGATCGGCCAGGGCGTTCGAATCATGACCGGCGCGCCCTTGCCGCGCGGGTGCAACGCCGTGCTGCCTGCTGAATGGATCGAAGACGAGACCAGCACGACGAGATCGGTCAGCGCCCTGGCTGCGGTGTCGCCAGGCAAGAATGTTGGTCGACGCGGAGAGGACATCGTACGGGGAACGACGCTGCTCCGGGAGGGCCGTGTGCTGCGTCCGCAGGACCTGGGTGTCCTCAGTTCAGTCGGTGTCGGAGAAGTGTCGGTCTTCAGCCGGCCGCGCGTGCGGTTGGTCGTGACGGGCAACGAGCTGCTGCCGTCGGGATCACGGCCGCAGGGTTATCGAGTCGTGGACGCCAATGGGCCCATGCTGGCCGCCCTGGTCGAACGTGACGGCGCTGTCGTGGACTTCCCTGGTCTGGTGCCTGACGAACCGGGTCCGATTCTCGACGCGCTTCAAGCAGAGGCCGATGCGATTATCGTTTCAGGCGGGTCGAGCGTTGGCATCGAGGATCTCGCGCCGACCCTGCTCGCGCAACACGGCGAGCTGGCCATTCATGGGATTGCGATGCGGCCCAGTAGCCCGACCGGCCTCGGACGAATCGGCGAACGGCTGGTATTTCTTCTGCCTGGCAATCCGGTGTCGTGCCTGTGCGCCTACGACTTTTTCGCCGGCCGCGCCATCCGTGCGCTGGGCGGACGCGGGCAGGCGTGGCCGTACCGCTCGCTACGCGGCAGGCTGACACGCAAGATCAGCTCGCAGATTGGGCGGCTGGACTACGCCCGCGTGCAGGTGGCTGACGGCGGCGTCGAACCGCTCGCCGTCGGCGGCGCATCCGTGCTCTCGTCGACCACGCGGGCCGACGGTTTCGTCATCGTGCCCGACGACAGCGAGGGCTTCGCTCCCGGCACCGACGTCGACGTGTGGCTCTATGCGTGACCAGGAGCAATTCCTCCATGTGCTGGATCGCGACGAGGCGGAGCGGCGCTTTCGCGCCGCTCTCGACCTGACGCCTCGCGGGATCGACACGGTCCCGCTCGACGCCTCCCTCGGGCGTGTCCTGGCGGCCGATGTGATCTCTCCCGTGGACGTGCCGTCGTTCGACCGCTCGAACGTCGATGGCTTCGCCGTCGTGGCCGAGGATACGTTCGGAGCATCCGAAGAAGTGCCGCGCACCGTCGCGCTTGCCGAGGAAACGATTCACACCGGCATCGTCCCGGCGACGATGATTCGGCCTGGCACCGCCGTGGAAATTGCCACCGGCGGGATGGTTCCCCGCGGCGCCGATGCCGTGGTCATGGTCGAGCACACGGAAGTCAACGGCTGCCAGCTGCGGATGGCCAGGGCCACCACGCCGGGGAGCGGCGTGTCTTTCGCCGGAACCGACATCACGAGCGGCGAGACGGTGCTCCGCCGTGGTCAGCTGCTCACCAGCCGCGACACCGGCGTGTTGGCCGCGATCGGCGTCGCGGCCGTCGACGTCTGGAGAAGGCCGGTCGTCGCCATCCTTTCGACCGGCGACGAGATCATCGCCCCCGGCGAGCCGATGCAACCGGCGAAAGTCTACGACTCCAACGCCCAGGTGCTCGCGGATGCCGTGCGGGAGCTCGGCGGCGACCCGAAGCGCCTCGGGATCATCCACGACGATCTGACCGCCCTGAGGCAAAAGCTGCACGAGGCGCTCGCGACCTGTGACGCCGTGCTGCTCTCCGGTGGCACGAGCAAGGGCGCCGGCGATCTCTCCTATCGTGTCGTTGCCGAACTGCGGGATCCCGGGATTGTCGCGCACGGCGTCGCGCTCAAGCCCGGCAAGCCTATCTGCCTGGCGGCGTCGCGCGGCCGTCCGGTCGTCGTGCTCCCCGGTTTTCCGACGTCGGCGGTCTTCACGTTTCACGAGTTTGTCGCGCCGGTACTGAGGCTGATGGCCGGCCGCGGCGCACAGGAGCGAACTGTCGTCCAAGCGCGGCTGGCTGTGAAAGTCAACAGCGAGGTTGGACGCACGGAGTATCTGCTGGTAGGTTTGGTTGAAACGGCGGCAGACGAAGCGGCGGGAACCGCGCTCGCCGCCTACCCGATGGGACAGGGGTCGGGCAGCGTCACGACGTTCAGTCGCGCCGACGGCTTCGCAACGATCGGGCGCCACCAGGAGATCGTCCAGGCAGGCACGCTCGTCGACGTCCAGCTGCTCGGTCGGGATCTGCAGCTCGCCGACCTGGTGGTGATTGGCAGTCACTGTATCGGTCTGGACTACCTGCTCGGCGAACTGCAGCAGCAGGGCGTGCGCTCCAAATTCCTGGCGGTCGGCAGTACGGCCGGGTTGGACGCCGCGAAACGAGGCGAATGTGATGTCGCAGGAATCCACCTCCTCGATTCGAAGACTGACCAATACAACCGGCCGTTTCTCAGCCCGGCGCTCGACCTTGTCGCCGGGTACGGCCGCGCGCAAGGCGTCGTGTTCCGGCCTCGCGATCGACGTTTCGAGGGGCGGACGGCACACGAGGCGATCGCCGACGCACGACAGGACCCCGCCTGCGTCATGGTCAACCGCAATCAGGGCAGCGGCACGCGCGCCTTGGTCGATCGCCTCCTGGGAGGCGTCAAGCCGTCGGGATATGCCGTGCAGCCTCGGAATCACAACGCCGTCGCCGCCGCCGTCGTCCAGGGACGGGCGGACTGGGGAGTGACCCTGGACATTGTTGCCAGGCGCGCCGGCCTTGGATTTCTCCCGCTGCAGGAAGAGCAGTACGACTTCGTGGTCCCGACATCTCGCGCCAGTCGCCCGGGAGTCGTCGCTTTCAAAGCGCTGTTGCATGCGCCGCGCGTGCGCGAGGCGCTCGGCCGCCTGGGAATGAAGGTGTAACTCCGTGAGCAGCGGCGGCGTGATTCTGTGCGGCGGGCTTTCGACCAGGATGGGGACGTCAAAGGCGCTCCTGGCCTTTGGCCCCGAGACCATGCTGCAGCGTGTCGTCCGCGTGCTCTCCACCGTCGTCTCGCCGATCGTGGTCGTCGCCGCGGCTGGGCAATCGCTTCCTGACCTGCCGGCAGGCGTGGTGGTCACCCGCGACGAGCAGCAAGACCGCGGTCCGATGGAGGGGCTGCGTGCCGGCCTGAAGGCTCTACCCGAGACGGTCGAGAGCGCCTACGTGACCAGCTGCGACGTCCCGCTGCTTGTTCCAGATTTCGCCCGGCGCATGATCGATCTGCTCGCCGATCACGACATCGCCGTGCTGGAGATTGACGGGTTCCCTCATCCGCTATCGGCGGTCTATCGACGGAGCACCTTGCCCCACGTCGAAGCGCTGCTGGCACAGGATCGCCTGCGGCCGGTGTTTCTCTTCGACGCGGTCAGAACCCGCCGCGTCCTGCCGACCGAGATGCTGTCCGCCGATCCGCAGCTGCTGACGCTGCGAAATCTCAATACACGGGAAGACTATCTCGAGGCGCTCCAGATCGCGGGGCTGGCGACTCGCACCTAGCGAATCGGCACTACCATCCGCGCTGGCGGTGATACTCGGCCACGAGAGCCTCGAGTTGCTGGCGGTTGATCGCCGCTGTGGGATCGCTCGGCAACGGGGTCTCGAGAAACCTCGCCGGCAGCGTGTCCTCGCCCATGGTCCAACCAGCCATGAGATTGAACTCGCGCTTGATGCCGACGATGTGCCTCGCCGTATCGCGCAGCTCGTCCGCGGTAGCGTCCCAGCCGGTTACCCGGTGGAGCATCTCGGCGGCCTCGGCGTAGAAGTCTTCGAACACGCCCCGAAGGAACTTGCAGATGATGAGCGAGTCCATCAGCGCGGCCTTGTCCTCGGTTTCGATCGCGTGGTGGACCGCATCGAGCGTCACGTGGCGGCGATCGACTTTGTCAGAGAAGTCCACCTCGTAAGCCCCGCTGCGATTGTGGTCGGCGCCACGGGCGCCGACCGCGAACCCCAACGCCATCGTCTGCAGCGCCCTTGGCTCGTAGCCGGGAATCTCGAGACCCTTCACCTGTGGAGCGAATGCGATGCTGTCGTGCCCGATCGTCTCGGCCGCACGGCGGCTTCCGTCGGCCAGCAGGTCACCGATACCCTGGCGGCGCCCCACCAGCTCAATCGCGCGCAGCATCGCATCACCGCTGCCGAACCTGAGCCAGGGCTGATCGAGCCATCCGCGTTCGACGCACTCCATCGCGAACGCGATTGTCCCGCCGGCGCTGATGGTGTCGATGCCGAGCTCGTCGCAGAGGCGCGATGCGCGAAGCACAGCGTTCGGATCGCTGACGCCGCAAAGCGAGCCCAGTGCGAACAGGCTCTCGTACTCCAGCCGCACGCCGGGCTCGTCGCCCATCCCGTAGATGTGCTCGCATCCGATCGTGCAGGCGACGCAGCTGGCGCGCGTCCGGCTGTGAGTCGTGCGAATCTCTTCTGGCGAGATCCTGACTGCCTCGTCAAATGTGCCGCTCTGGAAGTTGCGAGTCGGTAGGGCCCCGAGACGATTGAAGGTCAGCAGATTGGTCGCGGTCCCGAGCTCGCGGTACTTGGCGGTTGCCTGGCCGAACGACCGTTTCGACAGGTTCCGGCTGTACTCGGTGAGCTCGCGCGGGTGCGCCCACTCACAGCGCTGGGTCCCGCGGACGGCGATCGCCTTGACGTTCTTGCTGCCGAGGACGGCGCCGCTGCCGCCTCGGCCGGCGTGCCGGCCATCGTGCGAAATCGTGGCGTAGCGGACCGCATTTTCTCCCGCCTGGCCAATCGACGCGACTTGATAGTCGGCCCCGAGCCTGTCCTTCAACGCCGCTTCGGCGATCTGACATGTCGCCCCGCGAAGACTCTCGACCGCCTCCAGACTGACGCGTCCATCATCGATGATCAGCGCCGAGGCTGCCGCGGCACGTCCCACAATCACGATCGCGTCGCACCCGCAGCGTTTGCCGGCGATCGCGAAGCCGCTGCTCGCCAGCGAATCGTTGATCCGATCCGTCAGCGGGCTCTTGCTGACGACGGCGAACTTGGCGGAAGTGGTGAGCGGGCTGCCGACCAGCGGACTGAACGCGAAGACCAGCGGCGCCGCGGGGGCCAGTGCGTCGGCGCCCGGATCTCCTTCTTCGAGCAGCAGCCAGGCGCCCAGGCCGCTGCCGCCCAGGAACTGGCGTAACACCGTTTCCGGAATCGATATCCGATCGACGCTCCCGTCAGAAACGTCGATGCGGAGATAGCACCCGTGATAGCCGAAAGGCGCCCGGTTCTCCACGGGTGTTCAGCCGCCGGCGTCGGCGGACAGGATCAGAACGGAATCGCTGTGTTTGAGTCGTGTGCCGGGATCGCTGATGAACCGGTCGCCGTTGAGGTTGGCGGCGAAGGACGGCTGCAGCCGATCCGCGGCAATGAACGTGCTGAACGACGGGAATCGCGCCGCCAGCGCTGCCAGTAACTGACCGAGCGTATCGGCCTCCAGCTCCAGTTCGGCGACGCCCGCCCGCTCGCGCGGCAGTCCCAGCAGCTCGACATGCATGACGCCTTTCAGTGTACCAGTTCGAGCGTGGAGCGGCACGCTCGCCCGCAAAGTGGTGGAGCGACTAGAATGAGGGCGTGCCGAAGACGAAGACGGCGCTCAAGCGCGCCCGCTCCGCCCCGAAAGGCCGCCGGGTCGACCCGCAAGCCCGCCAGGACGTCCTGGCGCTTCTAGGCAACACTCCCCGGCGGCGCGATCTGCTGATCGAGCACCTCCACAAGATTCAGGATCGCTTCGGCTGCCTGGCCGCGCCGCACCTGGTCGCGCTCGCCGCCGAAATGAAGATGGCGATGGCCGAGGTTTACGAAGTGGCGACGTTCTATCACCACTTCGACGTTGTGAAGGATGGCGATGCCCCACCGGCCATCACCGTCCGGGTCTGCGATTCGATCGCCTGCGAAATGGCCGGATCGCGTGAGCTGCTCGACCGGCTGCCCGGGCTGCTCGGTCAGAACGTTCGCGTGCTGCACGCGCCTTGTCTCGGCCGGTGCGAAACCGCGCCGGTCGCGGTGGTCGGTCAGAATCCAGTGCCGCGTGCCAACGCCGAGAAAGTCGCGGCGCTGGTTCGGGCGAACGCGGTGAAGCATCCCCGGCGGGACGGCACGACGTCGCATCCCGATCTCGACATCGTGACGCCGGGACACGTCGACTACTCCGCCTATCGGGCTCAGGGCGGATATGAGCTGGCGCGATCGTTGGCTGGTGGCAGCCGGACACGGGACGAGATCGTCGCGGCGATGGAAGATTCGGGCCTGCGCGGCCTTGGCGGCGCCGGCTTTCCGGCTGGCCGCAAGTGGAAAACGGTGGCGGCTGGCCCGGCGCCGCGGTTGCTGGCGATCAACATCGACGAGGGCGAACCGGGCACCTTCAAGGATCGCTACTATCTCGAGCGCGACCCCCACCGCTTTCTCGACGGCGCGCTGATCGCGGCCTGGGCCGTCGGCATCGACGAGATCTATGTCTACCTTCGCGACGAGTATCACGGCTGCCGTGAGATCCTCGAGCACGAGCTCGCGGCGTTGCGTGCGAACCCACCGTGCTCGATCCCGGTCATCCATCTGCGTCGCGGCGCCGGCGCCTACATCTGTGGCGAAGAGTCGGCGATGATCGAGTCGATCGAAGGCAAGCGCGGTGAGCCCCGCCTCCGCCCGCCCTACGTCGCGCAGGTCGGCTTGTTCGGTCGGCCGACGCTTGAACACAACATGGAAACGTTGCACTGGGTGCGCGACATTCTCGAAAAGGGTCCGGGCTGGTTTGCCGGTCACGGCCGACATGGACGAAAAGGACTTCGCTCGTTCTCAGTCAGCGGCCGCGTCAAGAAACCCGGCGTGCACCTCGCTCCCGCCGGCATTACCGTGACCGAGCTGATCGACGAGTATTGCGGCGGCATGCTCGACGGCCACGCGTTCTACGGATATCTGCCGGGAGGTGCATCCGGCGGCATCCTGCCGGCGTCGATGGCCGACATCCCGCTGGACTTCGACACCCTGAATCAGTACGGCTGTTTCATCGGCTCCGCCGCGATCGTGATCCTCTCGAACCACGACACCGCAACCCAGACGGCGCGCAATCTGATGGAGTTCTTTGCCGCCGAATCGTGCGGGCAGTGCACGCCTTGCCGCGTCGGCACGGCCAAAGCCGTGACGCTGATGGAGCGGGATAGCTGGGACCAGCCGTTGTTGAAGGAACTCTCGCAGGCCATGATCGATGCCTCGATTTGCGGCCTCGGACAGGCGGCGCCTAACCCGGCGCTGTCGGTGATGAAATACTTTCCGCAGGAAATCAAGTGAAGGCGGCCGCCACCAGGCCGGTCACCTTCACGTTGAACGGCTCCGCCGTCAGCGGCAGCGCCGACGAGAGCCTCATCGACGCCGCCGCGCGCCACGGCATCGAGGTGCCGCACCTGTGCTACAAGCAAGGCATGCGGCCGGACGGGAACTGCCGCACCTGCATGGTCGAGATCAAGGGCGAGCGCGTCCTGGCCCCGTCATGCTGCCGCTATCCCACCGAAGGCATGGAGGTGACGACCGACAGCCCACGCGCAATCGCCAGCCAGAAGATGGTGCTCGAGCTGCTGCTCTCGGACGTGCCTGAGACGTCCTACACGCTCGATTCCGAGCTGGATCTCTGGGCCAGACGGCTCTCGGTTGGCAGGCCCCGTTTCGCGTCTCGGCATCAGCCCGTCCGGGACATCTCGCATCCGGCCATCGCCGTGAACCTCGACGCCTGCATTCAGTGCGGCCGCTGCGTCCGCGCCTGCCGCGAAGAACAGGTCAACGACGTCATCGGCTACGCGTTTCGTGGCTCGGACTCGAAGATCGTGTTCGATCTCGACGATCCGATGGGCGAATCCACCTGCGTCGCCTGCGGCGAGTGCGTGCAGGCCTGCCCGACGGGGGCGCTCATGCCCGCCCGCGAGGTCGGGAAGCTCGTCGCTGATAGGCAGGTGGAGTCGGTCTGCCCGTTCTGCGGCGTCGGTTGCCAGCTCACCTACCACGTCAAGGCGAACCAGATTCTGTTCGTGCAGGGCAAGGACGGCCCCGCGAACTCGAGCCGGCTCTGCGTCAAGGGCCGCTACGGCTTCGACTACGTGCAGCACAAGCATCGCCTGACCCGGCCGCTGATTCGCAAGCCTGGCGTGGCCAAGCACAAGGACTTCACCGTCGATCCGGACAACTGGAGCGATGTGTTCAGGGAAGCCAGCTGGGAAGAAGCCCTCGCCTTCGCGGCGAACGGCTTGCGCGCGGCACGCGATACCTACGGCAAGAAGGCGCTGGCCGGCTTCGGTTCCGCGAAGGGCACCAACGAGGAGGCCTACCTGTTCCAGAAGCTGGTGCGCACGGGATTCGGCTCGAACAACGTCGACCACTGCACCCGTCTGTGCCACGCGTCGAGCGTCGCCGCGCTGATGGAGGGCATCAACTCGGGGGCGGTCTCGAATCCCGTACGCGACGTCGCCAAGGCGGAAGTGATCTTCGTCATCGGCGCGAACCCCACGGTGAATCACCCCGTGGCCGCCACCTTCATGAAGAACGCCGCCAGACATGGCGCCAAGCTGATCGTCGCCGACCCGCGCCGAAGCGATCTCGCTCGCCATGCGACCTACTATCTCCAGTTCAACCCCGATACGGACGTCGCCCTGCTCAACGCGATGCTCCATGTCATCGTTGAGGAGGGGCTGGTGGACGAGGCGTTCGTCCGCGATCGGACGTCCGGATACGACGCGCTCGCGGAGAACGTGAAGGGGTTCTCTCCCGAGGCGATGGCGCCGATCTGCGGCATCGACGCCACGACCATCCGCGAGATATCCAGGCTCTATGCCACCTCGAAGGGGTCCATGATCATGTGGGGCATGGGAATTTCCCAGCACATTCATGGAACCGACAACGCCCGTTGCCTGATCGCGCTCGCCCTCTCGACCGGTCAGATCGGCAAGCCGGGCTCAGGACTGCATCCGCTTCGCGGACAGAACAACGTGCAGGGCGCATCGGACTCCGGGCTGATTCCGATGTTCTATCCGGACTATCAGCACGTGGCTACGCCAGCGGCACGGCAGCGCTTCGAGACGTTGTGGGGCGTGGCGCTGGATCCTGAGCCTGGCCTGACCGTCGTCGAGATCATGCACGCCGCCAGGAAGCGGCAGATCCGCGGCATGTACGTCATGGGAGAGAACCCGGCGATGTCGGACCCGGATGTCGATCACGCCCGCGAGGCCCTCGGCATGCTCGATCACCTCGTGGTGCAGGATATCTTCCTGACCGAAACGGCCTATCTCGCCGACGTCGTGCTGCCCGCGACCGCCTGGCCTGAGAAGGACGGCACGGTGACCAATACCGATCGCATGGTGCAACTTGGCCGCAAGGCGCTCCAGGCGCCCGGCGACGCGAGGCCGGATCTCTGGATTATCAACGAGCTGGCGCGACGCATCGGCCTGGACTGGCACTACGCGCATCCTCGCGACGTGTTCGAGGAAATGCGGCAGTGCATGAACTCGATCGCCGGCATCACCTGGGACCGTCTCGAACGCGAGTCCTCGGTCACCTACCCCTGCGAGCACGTGGGCGATCCAGGGCAGCCGGTCGTGTTCGTCGACAAGTTCCCCACCGCGACCGGCCGCGCCACCTTCGTTCCGGCCGATCTCATTTCGGCGGCCGAACGGCCCGACGCGCAATATCCCCTGGTCCTGATCACCGGACGCCAGCTCGAACACTGGCACACCGGCTCGATGACGCGGCGCGCCTCCGTACTCGACGATATCGAGCCGGAACCAGTCGCGTCGCTCCATCCCCTCGACCTCGAACAAATCGGCGTGACCCCCGGCGAAACGCTCACCATCGAATCACGCCGGGGCGCCATCGCGCTCTATGCCCGCGCCGACGATGGGATGCCGCGTGGAGCGGTCTTCGTGCCGTTCTGCTATTACGAAGCCGCGGCCAACAAGCTGACCAATCCCGTCCTTGACCCGTTCGGCAAGATTCCGGAATTCAAGTACTGCGCCGTCCGAGTGACCAAAGGTGGGGTCGTGCCCGCGCATTCGAGCTTCGGCGGCGGCACGCTGCTGGCAAACGCGCCATCCTGACGGCCCGACCCGCGATATTCCCCTCCAGCACCCGAGTAGAATATTCCAATGGCCGACACTGTCTCGTTCGACGTCACCTCCACCATCGACTTCGCGGAGGTCGACAACGCGCTGAACCAGGCGCGCAAGGAGGTCGGTCAGCGCTACGACTTCAAGGGCGCGAAGGCCGAGATCGACCTCAACGTCGCCGAGAAGAAGCTCACGCTCGCCGCCGACGACGAGATGAAGATGAACGCGTTGTGGGAGATCGTGCAGACCCGGCTGGTGCGGCGCGGCGTCGCGGTCAAGAACTTCAAGGTCGGCGATTCGGAGTCGGCGGCCGGCGGCACGCTGCGGCGGGTGATCGAAATCCAGCAAGGGATCCCGATCGAAGCGGCGAAGGAGATCGTGAAGTACCTGAAAGATCAGAAGCTGAAGAAGGTACAGGCCAACATCCAAGCGGATCAGGTGCGCGTCAGCTCGCCGTCGAAAGACGAGCTCCAGAACGCGATGCGCCTGCTGCGCGACCACGACTTCGGCGTCGCGCTAGGCTTCGGCAATTACCGTTAGCTCCGGATTCATGATTCTTGATTCACTTCTTCTCTTTCTTATCCTCCCACGCCACCTCGCTCACGTTCGCCGGATCGAGCTGCTGGATGCGCTGCGAGAGTCGATCCGTCGAGACGTGGCCCGGCATCCGCACTTCGTAGTGGAGCTCTTCGTGTGAGGAGCCGCGGAGCTCGACTTCGAAATGTTGACGCGCCAGCAGCGCGTCAAGTCCGGGCTTGATCGCCGCCGGATCCTTTGCCTTCACCTTCAGCGTGAAGAGTTGCGTGGCCTCCGGCTCGAACGACTCGACGACCCAGAGCAGCGCCAGGATGAACGCGGTGGCGAACGCCGCGAGGAGCCACACACCGACCCCGGCCGCCAACCCGACCGCCAGCGTCGAGAGCATCACTCCAGCGTCCTTCGGGTCCTCGATTTTGGCGCGGTATCGCACCAACCCCGCGGCGCCCACGATGCCGAACGCGCGCGCGAGGCTGGAGCCGACGACGAGCATGACGACCGCGCCAACCACGGCCAGGATGATCTGCGTCTGAATCACCGACATCTGGCGGGCCGGGGTGCCCTTCCGCCGCGGCCTGAACGCCAGCACGCACGCAAGCCCTGCCGCGACCGGCAGACGTGCGAGCGCGTGCCTGAGGTCGCGGATCTGCTCGTTCAGCGGTGGCGTGCGCTCGAAGATATCCGTACGCTTGCCGTCCTTTTGGGACTGCTCCGGCTTCTCGGATTGCTCCAGCTTGTCCGGTTCAGGCGGCACTGGTTGGGCGAACGCCGGAAGCGCGAAGCCGGCCACCAGCGCCGCCGCGACAAAAAGACTACGCATCCGCGTCATCCAAGCCCCATTCATGCTCAGCTCAGCAAATACGCTGCCACCAGTTGTGGGAGGAAAGCGTTGATCCAAGCTCGACTGTCAGGTGGCGGACGACTTGCTACTTTCTCATGAGGTGCCCGTCGCACGTCTTCCTCTCGCCACGTATCGCCAGCAGTTTCACCGCGGCTTCACCTTCCGCGACGCCCGCGCTTCGGTCGACTACCTCCACGACTTCGGCGTCAGCGATTGCTATGCGTCCTCATATCTGACGGCCGTGCCCGGCAGCCCTCACGGATACGACGTCGCCGATCCAACCCGCCTCAACCCGGAGATCGGAACTGAACCGGACTACTGGGCTTGGATCGACGCGCTCCACGCACGCGGCATGGGACACGTGATGGACCTCGTCCCCAATCATATGGGCATTGCGAAGTCGGCGAACCCGTGGTGGCTCGATGTGCTCGAAAACGGGCCGAGCTCACGCTTCGCTCCCTTCTTCGACATCGAATGGCGCCCGGTGAAGGACGAGCTCGCGGACAAGATTCTGATACCGATCCTTGGCGATCAGTACGGCGCGGTCCTCGAGCGGCAGGAGCTCCGGCTGGCCTACGGCGACGGCGCGTTCTCTGTCCACTACCACGACCAGACGCTGCCCATCGCCCCCGATACGCTCGGGATGATCCTCGAAGGCACGCTCAGTTGCTGGCTCGACGGTCATCCTGGCGCCGACGCCGACGAGCTGCAGAGCGTCCTGACCGCCAGCCGCAATCTGCCGTCGCGCAGCGACCGCCAGCCCGAGGCCACCTCGATCCGTGCCCGCGAGAAGGAGATCGTGAAGCGCCGCCTGCTGGCGCTGACCCGGCGGAGTGACGTCGTCGCCTCGCTCATCGACGACAGCGTCCGAGCCTTGAATGGCGTCGCCGGCCAGCCGCGCAGCTTCGATCCGCTCGACCGCCTCCTGAACGCGCAGTCCTACCGCCTCGCCCACTGGCGGGTGGCGTCTGAAGAGATTAACTACCGGCGCTTCTTCGACGTCAACGAGCTCGCCGCGCTGCGGATGGAAGACCCCGCGGTGTTCGACGAGGTGCATCGCTTCGCCTTCGAGCTCGTGGAGAAGGGCGCCGTCACCGGGCTGCGCATCGATCACGTCGACGGCCTCTTCGCTCCGGGCGACTACCTGCGCCGCTTGCAGGAGCGTTGTGCCCCCGGCGGCGGCGAGCCGTTCTTCATCGTCGTCGAGAAGATTCTCGGAGCCGGCGAGCAGCTGGCGAGCGACTGGCCCGTGCACGGCACCACCGGCTACGAGTTTGCCGTCACCGTCAACAACCTGTTCGTCGACCGGCGGCACCAGCGCGCCTTCGACGATCTATACCGCCGCGTTGTCAACGAGCGCCGGCTGTCGTTCACCGACCTGGTCTACCGGTGCAAGAAGCAGGTGCTTCACGAGACCATGTCCGGCGACATCAACTCGCTGGGCCACCAGCTCAACCGCTTCTCCGAGCGCAATCGCCACTCCCGCGACTTCACGCTCTACAGTCTGATCTCGACCCTGAAGGAAGTGATCGCCGCGTTCCCGGTCTACCGGACCTATATCGCGGCGGATCAGCCGATCGCCGATCACGACCGCCGTTACATCGTGGAGGCCGTGCGATCGGCGCGATCGCGCGCCCCCATCCTCAGCCGGCTGATGTTCGACTTCATCGAGCGGCTTCTGCTCGAGCGCACCGTGACCGACGGCGGAGAAGACGAGGACGGGGAGCGGGCTCGGTTCATCGGCAAGCTGCAGCAGATCACCAGTCCGGTCGCGGCGAAAGGGATCGAAGATACCGCGCTCTATCTCTATAACCGCCTCGTCTCGTTGAATGAGGTCGGCGCCGATCCGACCCAGTTCGGCCTCGAGCCCGCGACGGTCCACGACTGGATGATCGAGCGGCAGCGGCGGTCGCCGTTCGCGCTCTCGGCGACCTCCACCCACGACGCCAAGCGCGGCGAGGACGTGCGCGCGCGGATCACGGTGCTTTCTGAGATGCCCGGCGAGTGGAAAGTGGCGCTGACGCGCTGGCGCGTCGTCAATCGCCGCTTCAAGACCGAGATCAGAGGAACGCTGGCACCCGACGCCAACGAGGAGTATTTGATTTACCAGACGCTGGTTGGCGCCTGGCCGTTCGAGCGCGGCGCGGCCGTCGACGCCGCGTTTGCCGACCGCATGGCTGCCTACATCAAGAAGGCACTGCGCGAGTCGAAGGCTCACACCAGCTGGCTGAGTCCGGACGTGGAGTACGAGGTGGCGGTCGAGCGGTTCGTGCGCGCGATTCTCGAGCGCCGCCGGACCAACCTCTTCCTGCAGTCGTTCGAGCCTTTGCAGTCGAGGGTCGCGCAGTACGGAATCTACAACAGCCTCGCGCAGCTGCTGATCAAGATTACGGCGCCGGGCGTGCCGGACTTCTATCAGGGCACCGAGGTCTGGGATCTCAATCTGGTTGATCCCGACAACCGGCGTCCGGTGGACTACGACGCCAGGCGCCGCGCGCTGGCCGATCTCCGGCACCCCGATCCATCGGCGCTCCTGGCGGACCGCGCCGACGGCCGCGTCAAGATGTTCGTCGCCAGCCGTGCGCTGGCCGCGCGCGCCGCCTGGCGCGACTCGTACGAGGGCGGCGCCTACACGCCAATGGCCACGAGCGGTTCGCACGCTGGCTGTGTGTTCGCGTTCGCCCGCGGCGCGGCCGTCACCTGCGTGCCCCGTCTGATCGTGACCCTGACCCCGGACGGCGGCCCCCCGCTGGGCCGGGGCGTGTGGGACGACACGCGCATCACACTCGCGGACGCGCGGCCGCTCCGCGACGTCTTCACCGGTGCGGTGCTGCAGCCGGTGCCCTCCGGCGGCGGCTTCACGCTCGATGCGGCCGCGATCTTCGAGCGCTTTCCGGTCGCGCTCCTGGGCCCGGCTGACGCTCCTGCCTTTCCTGCGCCTTGACTCCCAATTCCTGATTCCTAATTCCTAATTCTCAATTCTTAATTGCTTCAGTCCAGATCCTGATCTGCTCCTCCGTCATCCGGCCTTCTGGCCGCGCGCGCGCGTCCCGATATTTCCAGCGATCGATGTCGTGCAAGTACTGCTCTCGCGACAGCATCGTGCCGTAGCAGATGTCGCTCTGTCGATTGCGCCCCTCGACGCTCAGCCGCCGCGTGAGCTCGTCCATCACCCATTGCGGCACGTTCTCTCGTTTGTCCGGGTAGACGAACCCGAACAGGATGAGATGACTGAGCAGCACCGGCCAGTAGTCGCCGAACCGCGTCACCAGACGCGGCCAGTCGAGTGACGGTCCGACCTCGCGCAGCAGGTGCAGGACGTCGGCGCCGTCGAAGCGCTCGCGCTCTTGGATGAACGCCTTCGACCAGATCATCTCCTCCGCCGGCGACAACCGGACGCTGACGCCGAGTACGTCGGCCTGCGGCGCGTGATCGAACCAGAGGCCGTCGACGCGGGCCACGCCGTTGCCGGAATTGAAGATCACATCCATGAAGTACCGACCGGCGTGAATTTTCCCCAGCCAATGAGGGAACGGAATCTCCGTTTCGTAGCCGAGTGTCTCGAACGCCTCGAGGACGCGCGGACAGTCCTCCGGCTTGACGAAGATGTCGATGTCTTTGGTCTCGCGCGGCACGTGTGTGTAGTGCGAAAACGCAAAGGCGCCGCCGACGAGAAACGGAATGCCGGTGCCAATCAGTTTCTGCAGCGCGTCGACGTAGAAGTCGGCTGCCGGGTCGTGCACCGCGCCTGCGGTCGAGGTTGCCATGCGCTGCTCAGGACACCACGACGGCGTTGGTGACGCGGCGCCCCGCGGGCGAGGGCGCCGCGGGGTCACTGATATCGGCGCCGGTCAGCGGCACCTCGAACACGCGAAACGGTGGGCGGTCCGGATACGTCCGTGTCAGCAGCGGCATCGACACGTTGTAGACGGGGACGCCGTTCTTGGTCGTCCCTTCCAGTTTGCCGCGATGCGCGTGTCCGTGGACCACGAGCGATACCGGGTAGCGTCCGATCGGCTCCTCCAGACGGCTCGAGCCCAGGAACGGATAAATCTCCGGCGGCTCGCCTTCGACCGTCTGCAGAATCGGCGAGTAGTGCAGCAGCGCCACGAGCGGCTTGGTGCGCAGGCGCGCGAATGCCGCCTCGAGTTTGAGCGCCTCGTCCACCGCTTCGTGCACGAACTGCTTGATGATCGCCTCGCCCCAGGGTCCGAGCGCGTGGCGGCCGAAGCCGCCGCCGAATCCCTTCACGCCGGCGACGCCGATGCCCAGCAGTTCACAGGAGTCGCCGTCGAGCACGGCGACCACGGCACCCTCGATAATCCGCCGCACCTCGCCCGATTTGCCTGATTCCAGATCGTGGTTGCCCAGCACCGCGGCCGCAGGAATGCGCAGTGCTGTGAGCTCTTTGGCAAGGACCGTCGCTTCCTCGGGCAGACCGTAGTCGGTCAGGTCACCGGCGATCACGACGATGTCGGCGGCCTCGCTCACACGCGCGAACAACGTGTGAAACGCTCCTTGTGACGTCTTGCTGCAGTGGAGATCGGCGAGCGCGGCGACGCGCACAACAGGCTCGGCCATGGGCCGCCCAGCTTCAAGAGTCGCGCCAGTTCGGAGAATGTCAAGGATGAGGTAGAAGGCTGAGGATCTCAGTATCCGAAATGACTTCCTCAGATCCTGAGATCCTCAGCTCCTTAGATTAACAAGACACGCACCTGTGATTGTTCTTCACGCCCATCCCCTCGAGCAGCTTGATCGTGTCCGGGAACGGGCTGATGCGCTGGACCGGGCCGTTGGCCATGTCCACGGTCGTCTTGCCTTCGCGGTTGACGAACGTCGGATCGGCGCCGTGCGCCACGAGGTAGAGAATCATCTCGTTGTCGCCACGCGCGGCCGCGTTGTGAATCGCGGAGTTGCCGTCGTGGTCGCGGGCGTTGACGTCGGCGTGCACCTCCTCCACCAGGTATTTCACCGCGGCGAGCATCCCGCCGGGCGCGAAGCGGTGGTGGTTGGCGGCGAAGCCCTCGCCGTAGCCGACGCCTGAGGCCGCGAGCAGCGGGCTGACGCCGGGGCCGCCGACCGCGACCGGCGGCAACGGCGACACGTCGACCACTTCGCGCGTCACGTCGCCGACGCGCACGCGTCCGGCCGACCGCATCGTCGTGATGTTGGGATCGGCGCCGTACTTCAGCATCAGCTTCATCGCATCGACGTCGGCGGCGTAAGCCGCGCGCCAGAACGGCGTCGCGCCGGTTTCGTCGACACCGGACTGATCGAAGTCGTACTGCGAATACCAGACCTTTCGCGTCAGCCTGGCGTTCGGATCGGCACCCTTGTCGAGCAGCGCCTGCATCAGTTCGAGGTAGGACGCCTTCTGCTGCTCGTAGGCGCGCGGTTGCGGGTAGAGCGCCTTGGCCGCCCACTGCACGTTGAGCGTGGCGTAGAGTGGCGCGGCGCCGTTGATCTGCGCCAGATTCGGATCGGCGCCCTTGTCCAGCAGGTACTTCGCGAGATCGAAATGGCCGTTCATCGTCGCGATCAGCAACGGGGTGACCGGATCGCCGGAGCCGCGCTGGTTGACGTTGGCGCCCGCCTCGATCAGCGCTTTGACCGATTCGATCTGGCCCTGGCGCGCCGCCAGGTGCATCGGCGCAAGACCGCCCCAGAAACCGACCAGCTCGGTGTAGTTGTACTGGCGGTTGATGCCGGGGATCTGCGGTCCCTGCGGTGCGCCGCCCCGTCCGCCCGGTGCGTTGCCGCGGCCGGCCGCGCCACCGTTGCCGCCGCGTTCGGCGGCGAGCCGTTCCTGCTCTTCCTTCGCGAAGTCCGCCAGGTCGACCGCCTTGGTGGTCACGCTGACGTCGGCGCCGTGCGCGGTGAGCACCCGGATCACGTCAGCGCGTCCGAACGCGGCCGCGAAGGTCAGCGCTGTTTCACCCTTGACCGCCTCCTTGGCGTTGACGCTGGCGCCCTGCGCGATCAGCGACGTGACCGCGGCCGGCTTGCCCGCCGCCGCCGCCAGCATCAGCGGCGTGGTGCCGTTGATGGTGGTCGCGTTGGCGTCGGCACCGGCCGCGGCCAGCGTGTCGATAATCGCGGCGTCACCGCTCTTGCTGGCGATCAGCAGCGGCGTGTAGCCGCCGATGCGGGTGGTCGCCT
>DATASG010000143.1:0-6075 GCA_036269295.1 Vicinamibacterales bacterium
CGGTCGCGGGCAAGGACACCTACGACGACGACTACTACGAGAGGTTCTTCATCCGCGTGAAGCCGATCCTCGAGCGGCGCCTGTCGGAGGCGATCACCGCGACCGCCGGTGTCATCATCGGCGCCTGGGCCGAGGCGGGCCGCCCCGTCGTGAAGCTGGACGGCGCTCGCCCGGTCCAGAAGGTCAGGAAGCCGTAGTCGACTGATATATACTCGCTAACACCTTGAAACTACGGGACATCGCGGATCGTTTGCAGTGCCGCCTCGAGGGCGACAGTGACGTGGACATTGTTCGCGTTGCCGCCGTTCACAAGGCGGGTCCCGGCGATCTGACGTTCGTGTCGAACGCGCGCTATCTGCCGCAGCTGGCAACGACCCGCGCCACGGCGGTGATTCTCGGTCGCAGCAACGGCACCGCCGCTCGCGTGCCGTGCGCCGTCTTGAGAACCGACGATCCGTACTTGGCGTTCGCCCGCGCCGTGTCGCTGTTCGCGCCGGAGGCGTCGCCGGCGGCCGGCATCGACCCGCTGAGCGCCGTCGCCAGCGACGCCGCCATCGGCGAGGGCGCGTCGATTGGCCCGTTCGTCACCGTCGGCGCCGGCGCGGCGATCGGCGCGCGGACCATCGTCCACCCGAACGTCTCCATCGGCGCCAACGCGCGAATCGGCCACCACTGCGTCATCCACTCCCAGGCCGCGATTCGCGAGCGGGTGGTGATCGGCGACCGCGTGACGCTGCACAACGGCGTCGTCGTCGGCAGCGACGGCTACGGCTTCGCGCGGCAGAAGGACGGCAGCCACCTCAAGATTCCGCAGCACGGCGATGTCGTGATCGAAGACGACGTGGAGATTGGCGCCAACTCGACCATCGATCGGCCCGCGATTGGCGAGACGCGAATCGGCGCCGGCACCAAGATCGACAACCTGGTCCACGTCGCGCACGGTGTCGCCATCGGGCGCCGGGTGCTCCTCGCGGCCCAGGTCGGGATCGCCGGCAGCGCGACGATCGGCGACGAGGTGATGATGGCGGGGCAGACCGGGGTCACCGGCCACATCAGCGTCGGCGACAAAGCGATCGTGGGCGCCAAGAGCGCGGTGCTGCAATCGGTGGAGGCCGGCGCGTTCGTCACCGGCTCTCCGGCGTTTCCGCACGCCGACTGGCGCAAGGCGTCGGTGGTGTTCCGCCACCTGCCGTCGATGAAGAAACGCCTTGAAGAGCTCGAGCAACGCATTGTCGAACTCGAGGAGAAGCTCGCCGCATGTCAGACCGATCAGGATCGCTAGTTCTTGCCGCGTGTCTTGCGCTCGCCTTCGCCGCCCGTGCCGCCGCCCAGCCGCCACAGCCGATCGTCGCACCCGCACCCGCCGCGCCGGAGTTTCTGACCCGCTACGACTTTCATTTGTCGATCGCCTCGCTGATGCCGGGGACGCCGACCCCGGCGCCGCCCGTTCCGGACCAGCGCTTTTCGTGGGACTCGCGCTTCGGCGGCTCCTTCGACTTCGCCGATCTCGTTGTCGCCCGCCTCGGCGTGATCGCCGACTATCAGGCCGTGATGGGCAGCGAATACCGACCGTTCGATCCCAACCAGGGCAACTACACGCTGGAAGGCTTCATCTCGGCGCGCCTGGCCCCCGACACCGAGGTTGCCGGCATCTTCCATCACGTGTCGCGGCATCTCAGCGATCGGCCCAAGCCGTTCGCGGTCGCATACAACGAGGTCGGCGCGCGGCTGATGCGCCGGCAGACCGTCGGCTCGACGACGGTCGACCTTGACGTCGAAGGCGGCCGGGCGGTCCAGCATTCTTACGTGGACTACACCTGGCTCGGCGAGGCGCAGCTGCTGCTGCGCCATCCGATCAATGAGAAGGTCGCGGCGTTCGCGCACGGCGTGGGGCAGGCATTCGCTACCGACGAGCTGGTAGCGAACCGCGGCGCGCAAGCCGGCGGCTTGATCGAGGCCGGCGTGCGGGTGACCGGCCGGGGCGGTGCGCTCGAGATCTTTGCCGGTTATGAGAAACGGGTCGACGCCGATCCGCTCGACCGCCTTTCACAGCGCTGGGGGCTGCTGGGATTCCGCCTGCTGAGCCGATGAAAGTCCTCTCCCGCTGACATAAGATCGGAACATATGGCTAGTGGTTTGGCCCCTGGATTCCCTCGTGTGCTGGCCGCGGCGCTGTTGACGGCCGGCCTGTTCTCGGCCGCCACCCAGCCGGCGCTCGCGGCATCGCGTCCGCCGAAGCTGCAATACGAAATCACCACCCTGCCCAACGGGCTCACGGTCGTCCTGTCCGAGGATCACTCAACGCCGATCGTCCACGTCCAGCTCGTGTATCACGTCGGCTCGAAGAACGAGCGGCCGGGGCGCACCGGCTTCGCCCACCTGTTCGAGCACCTGATGTTCAAGGGCTCGAAGAACGTCCAGCCCGAGGCCCACACCTCGATGCTGGCTTCGGTCGGCGGTCAGAGCAACGCCTACACCACCGACGATGAGACCGTGTTCTGGGAGACGGTGCCGGCGCAGTATCTGCCGCTCTCGCTCTGGCTCGAAGCCGATCGCATGGCGACGCTGCGCATCGACAAGGACACCTTTGCCAACGAGCGCGACGTCGTCAAAGAGGAACGGCGGATGCGCGTCGACAACCAGCCCTACGGCCGGCTGAACGAAATCATCTACGACCAGGCGTTCACCGTGCACCCGTACAAGCACGCGACCATCGGCAGCATGGAAGATCTCGAGGCCGCGTCGGTCGAAGACGTCCGCGATTTCTACAAGACGTTCTACGTGCCCGCCAACGCGACGCTGGTGATCGTTGGCGATTTCGAGACCGCGCAGGCGCTGACGCTGGTCAACACCTACCTGGGGCGCGTGCCGAAGTCGGATCGTGTCGTCCCGCGCGACATCCCGCAGGAGCCGCCGCAGACCAGGGAAAAGCGCGTCACGCTGCAGGAGCCGTGGCCGCTGCCGGCGGTCGTGGTCGCCTATCACGTGACCAGGGACGGCAACCCGGACTCCTACCCGCTGCACATTGCCGCCAAGGTGCTGTCCGACGGCCAGACCTCGCGCATCTACAAGAAGCTGGTCTACGAAACCCAGATGGCCGTTGCCGCATTCGGCAATGCCAACCTGATCGAGGATCCGAACCTGTTCTACGCCGTCGCCATCGTGCAGCCGGGACACACGACCCAGGAAGTGGGCGACGCGCTGATCGCCGAAATGGACCGGCTGCGGACCGAGCCGATCACCGCCCACGAGCTGCAGCGCGCCAAGAACCAGTTCGCGCGCGACTACATCATGGGACGCGAGTCGGACCAGCAGAAGGCCGGACAGCTGTCGCACGCGGTGGTCATCCACAACGACGTCAAGACCGCGGACGCCGAGTTCGACATCTTCCAGAACATGACCGCCGCCGAGGTCCAGCGCGTGGCCAAGACCTACTTCAGGGCGGAGAACCGGCTGGTGCTCACGCTGATGCCGTCCGGAAAAGCTGGTGCGCAGCAATGAGGACGCAGAGCGCGTGGATCTCTGTGTCTCTGTGTCTCCGTGGCGTGTTGACCTCTGCGTTGTCATTGTCGCTCTGTGTCGGAGCCTTCGCGCAGTCAGCGTCCTGGCCGACCGAACGCCCGCCGCAGCCGCTGCCCGCCCGCGACATCAAGTTCCCGCCCTACGAGATTCAAACCCTGCCCAACGGGCTGCAGGTGGTCGTCGTCATGCACCACGAGCAGCCGGCGGTGACCATGCGGCTGCTGGTGCGGGCGGGCACGTCTTCCGATCCGCGCGATAGGCTCGGGCTCGCGCACCTGACCGCGTCGCTCCTCGACCAGGGCACCACGACGATGTCGGCCGAGCAGATGAACGACGCCGTCGACTTCATCGGCGGTTCGATGGGGGCCGGCGCCGGCACCGATCTGACGTTCTGCAACATGGTCGTGATGAAGGACAGCTTCGACACCGGCCTCAAGATGCTGTCCGACATGGCGCGGCAGCCGGCGTTTGCGCCTGGAGAGATCGAGCGCCAGCGCCAGCAGATGGTGTCGGGACAGAAGGTCAGCGCCGAGGATCCGGGCTACATCGCCAACTCGGTGTTCGATCGGCTGGTGTACGGGTTCCACCCCTACGGGATGCCTGAGAACGGCACGCCGCAGACGATCGCTGCCCTGACGCGCGAGGATCTGGTCGCGTTCCATACCCGCTACTTCATGCCCAATAACGCCATCCTGGCGATCGTCGGCGACGTGACCGCCGAGGAAGCGTTTGCGTCGGCGAAGAAAGTCTTCGGCGACTGGCAGAAGCGCGATTTGCCGGCGCAGACCTTCGTCGGACCTCCCGATCCGACCCGGCGCGTGATCGTCGTCAACAAGCCGGATGCGGTGCAGACCGAAGTGCGCGTCGGCCACATCGGCATCCCACGGACGCACCCGGACTACATGGCGGTCAACCTCGCGATTCGGATTCTAGGAGGCGAGGGGAGCAACCGGCTGCACCAGGTCCTGCGGACCGAGCGCGGCCTGACCTACGGCGCGCAGGCCAACATGGACACGCTGAAGGAGAGCGGCGACTTCGAGGCCGAAACCAACACCCGCTCCGACGCGACCGGTGAGGTGCTGCGGCTGATCGTCGACGAATTCTGGCGGCTGCAGCGCGAGCTGGTCGGCGATCGCGAGCTCGACGGCGCCAAGGCCTATCTCACCGGTAGCTTCCCGCTGACCATCGAGACGCCGGAGGCGATCGCCATGCAGGTGGTCAACGCGCTGTTCTACGGCTTGCCGCTGTCCGAGCTGCAGAACTTTCGCGAGCGGGTGAACGCGGTGACCCCGGACGACATCCAGCGCGTCGCCAAGGCGCTGCTGCGCCCCGACCGCCTGTCGGTCGTGCTGGTCGGCAACTCGGCGGCGTTCGCGTCCCAGCTCCGGGGCGTCGGCTTCGCCACCTTCGAAACAGTGGAGATCGACGATCTCGATCTGACGTCGGCGACGTTCAAGCGCGCGACGACGAAGGCGGGCGTGGATCGGGCTGGAGGGGCGGGACGGGCAGGTCAGGCGGGTCAGGTAGGTCAAGGAGACAGGGTCGCCTATCAGCAGTCCCCCCTCGCGAGCCGGCCATCCGATACCGCGGCGCCGGAGGAGACGACCAGGGCGATGGCGCTGCTCGACCAGGTCGTCGCGGCGAAGGGCGGTCTCGAGAAGCTGCGCGCGCTGAAGTCGATCGTCGCCAGGCAGTCGCAGGTCAGCCATCGCCCCGAAGGCGACTCAACCGTCGAGACCACCAACTACATCGAGTATCCGGCCCACCTGCGGGTCGAGACTCAAGGGCAGGTGCAGGCATACGACGGCACGCGCGTGTGGATGAAGGACGCTCGCGGTGTCCACGACGCGCCGGACATCTTCGTGCGCGAGATGGCCGCCGGACTCCGGCGCGATGTGGTGTCGCTGCTGCTCGCGGCGAAGGCGGGCTCCCTGGCTGTCCGTCTGCTGCCGGACGTGAAGGACGCGGACGGTCAGGTCAGCCACGCGATCGAGCTGTCGGCGACTGATCTCAACCCGATCGTGTTGTACGTCGATCCGCGGTCGAGCTTGATCCGCAAGCGGGTCTACACCGCGGACGCGCCGGGCCGTCCGGTCGTCGACGAGGCATTCTTCGACTACCGCGATGTCGACGGCATCCAGTTCGCCTTTCGCGCCACCCAGAAAGTCGGGCCGGCTTCGGTCGAGCGGCGCGTGAGCGACGTCAAGATTAACGGGCCAATCGATCCAGCGCTGTTCACACGCCCGTCGTCTTGAGCCCGCGCCTGCTGCTGTCCTGCGGCGAAGCGTCCGGTGATCTCTACGCCGGGGCGCTGACTCGCGAGCTCCTGGCGCTCGATCCCACGCTCCACATTTCCGGCCTCGGCGGTCCGCAGTTCGCGGCCGCCGGTGGTTGTCTCATCGACGACTATCGCGAGCTGTCGGTCACCGGCCTCACGGAATGGATCCCGAAGCTGCCCCGCCTGCTGGCGGCGCGCCGGCGGCTGGTCGCGGCCGCAGCGGCGGAGCGCCCAGACGCGCTGGTCCTGATCGATTTTTCCGGCTTCAACTTCCG
>DATASG010000144.1:0-2177 GCA_036269295.1 Vicinamibacterales bacterium
TCGAGCGATGGAATCCAGCGAAGCGGCTCTACGCGCGCCTGGGATTCAGGGATGAGTCGAGCGATGACATCTATGTGGGCATGCGGTATGTCGCGGGCCCGAGCGTCGACTGATTAGAGTCCTCCGGCAGTCGTTAAGCAACGGCCTCTGTTGTATCTGCCGTACAAACAAAAAGGCCCAATTCCTTGGGCCTCATCGAGTTTTATTGGTCGGGGCGAGAGGATTCGAACCTCCGACCCCTCGGTCCCGAACCGAGTGCTCTACCAGGCTGAGCCACGCCCCGACCCGACGAACGCCTATCTTAACCCAGAGACGACCGTGAATGCCACGCTGGCCTTGGCGGTCCCCCGCGTCACGCGATCGCGCACCTCCACTTCCAGCTCGTACTGCCCCGGCGGAAACGGCTGCAGCGGCACCGTCTGCGACACGAACGCCTGTGATTCCCAGGCGCCGGCCGCCGGCAGATCGACGTCCGACAGCTGCTGCGTATTGGTGCGGTTGAACAAACGCCGCCCGCCGTCGAGCCGGTAGAACGTGTAGTTGGCGGTGACGTCCGAGTCGGGCGCGCCGTAATTGCACATCTGATACACGACCGTCAGCGCCTCGTCTGCCGCGAATGCCGCGCCAGACGCCGGGACGACTTCCGCCGATCCGAACGCGTACGGATGCTCCGCCTGCTGCGGCGCGGGGAACGCCGCCTTGAGCGCCCGCAGATCGCGAGCCAGAATCAGGCTGCTCAGCGCCAGCCGATCATCCCAGAAGTCCGGCACCGTCACCGTCCGGCGCACGATCGCCGGGCTCGACGTCTTGACCCTGGCCCGGTCGATCATGCCGACGTAGACGTCGTACTCTCCTGGCGGCAGCGCCAGCGCCCGTTCGACCGCCCGCGTACTGCCGAGCTCGAAGAAATAGTATTCCTCGAACGGAAACACCAACGGATCCAGCTGGCGCGCTTCCGCCTTCCGCTTCGCTTCGCCTGCCGCACGGATCGCCTTCTCCAGGTCGTTCGCCTGCATCCTCAGCGCCGCCGACGCCGCGGCCGCCGCCGCGGTCGCCGGCCGGCTGGAAGCGCCGGCCAGCCCCGCGAGGGGCATCTCGCCGATCCCGACCCACATGGTCTCCGACTGGCGCGGCCTCACGTCCCGGTTGTTCAGCAGCCAGTCGCGCAGGTGAGAGTGTTCGCTGGACGAACGCACCCCGTCGTGCCGCGAAACGGCGCGCACGTACATCGCCGCCGCGCTGTAGGCTTTCGCCGGCGTCAGCGTGAACGGCACGTAGCCGGTGTAGTTGGCCGACTTCAGGACATGGTATTCCCATGCCACCTCGGGATCCGGGCCGACGTCGTTCGCCTGGGCGACATCGACCGCCTTGATCAGCGCCAGGACCGCTTCGCGCTCGTGAGGACCGAGCAACTTGCGCGTCGGCGGCGCCGCGCCGGCCGATTCGATCCGCGACAGGACCGCGGCCGCCAGCACCAACCGACCGACGAGATCGCGGCTGCGCATGGGCGTCTCCTACTTCACGAGCGCCTTCTCGAACGACAACGCTTCGACCGCCGCGAGCGCGTGGTGGGCAGTCAAGTCAGGGTGGAGCGGTGTGACCGAGACGTAACCGTCGCGGACCGCCTGGTAGTCCGACCGATCATGTGGCTCCCAGTCGTTCTGACCTTCTTCGATCCAGTAATACGGCTGCCCTTTGGGATCGTGCCGGACGGCTACCGACGTCACGTGGTTCCGCTTCGCCTGTACGGTCACACGATACCCCTTGGGCTCCCCTTTGGGTACATTGATATTGAGGAAGGCGCGAGCGGGCAGCGGCTGCCTCAGCATCTCGCCTGCGATCACGGCCGCGGCGCGCGCGGCATGCTGAAAGTCGTAGTCGCCACGGGTCTGGCGCAAGGACACGCTGACGCTCGGGATGCCCAGCAGCGCGCCTTCGAGCGCGCCGGCCACGGTTCCAGAGTAGGTGACGTCGTCACCAAGGTTCCATCCCTTGTTGATACCGGAGACGACGAGATCGGGGAGACCGTGGAACACGTGGGTGACCGCGACGTTGACGCAGTCGGTGGGTGTGCCGTCGACGGCGAAGACGCGATCCTCGATCGTCTCGAGACGCAGGGGACGCCGCAGCGTCAGCGCGTGGCCGATGGCGCTGGCCTCCGTGGTCGGCGCCACGAT